>CAZGVQ010000388.1:0-4174 GCA_964529355.1 uncultured Acidimicrobiales bacterium | reverse complement strand
GAGGTGGTGCCAGAGGTGGTGCCAGAGGTGGTGCCAGAGGTGGTGCCAGAGGTGGCGGGAGTCTAGGGGAAGCGTTTTCGGTCGTCCGGAGTGGGCGGAGGACGACATGAGCGCGAAGGCTCATAGCGAAGCGCAGAGCGAAGGAGCGCAGCGACGAGAGCGACCAGAGGGGGAGTTCGGGCGGAGGACGACATGAGCGCGAAGGCTCATAGCGAAGCGCAGAGCGAAGGAGCGCAGCGACGAGAGCGACCAGAGGGGGAGTTCGGGCGGAGGACGACATGAGCGCGAAGGCTCATAGCGAAGCGCAGAGCGAAGGAGCGCAGCGACGAGAGCGACCAGAGTTACAGCCGTTTGGTTTCGTAGGCCCAGATTGCTATTTCCACTCGGTTTCTTGCGTTGAGCTTTTGCATGAGGCTGGCCAGGTGGAACTTGACGGTGCTGAGGCTGATGTGGAGTTGGTCGGCGATTTCTGCGTTGGTTTTGCCTTCGGCGACGGTGAGGAGAACTTCCTCTTCGCGGTCGGTCAGCGGGTCGATTGGTTGCAATGGGGGAGCGTCGGTGGGTGCGTCGGCAAAGGATGCGAGCAATCGCGCCGTGATGCTGGGGGCGATAAGCGCTTCGCCCGACGCGGCGGCGTGCATCGCCTGCACGAGCAGGTCGGGGCCGGCGTCTTTGAGGAGGAAGCCCCTTGCCCCTGCCTTGAGCGCACCGTGCACGTATTCGTCGGAGTCGAAGGTGGTGATAACCACGACGGCCATGGGATCGTCGATATCGGGGCCGGCCAGCTGTTCTGTTGCCGCAACGCCATCGAGGTTTGGCATGCGGATGTCGAACAGGCAGACATCGGGGCGAAGATGACGAGCCATCTCCACCGCCTCGCGACCATCGGCGGCCTGTCCAACGACTGCCATGTCGGGTTGGCCGTCGATGATTGTGGTGAGTCCGGCCCGGATGATGTCCTGGTCGTCGGCGATGAGAACTCGAATGGTCATGAGCTGGCGATCGGTGTGTCTCGAGGCAGCAATGCCTGGACCGACCATCCGCCCTGAGGCAGTGGGCCGGCTTCAAGCGTTCCGCCCAGCAGTGTTGCCCGCTCGGCCATTCCGATGAGTCCAAAGCCCTGCGATGACGTCGCCGAGCCAACCATGTCGCCGTCGTTGGTGATACTCAGGCTTACAGCGTCGTCCCGGCCATCGAGCAACACCTCCACCTGCGTGGAGTTGCGAGCGTGGCGGACCGCGTTGGTGATGGCCTCCTGTGCGAGCCGGTAGAGTGCTGCGCCCACGGCGGGCTTCACCGATGCAAGGTCGCCATTTCGTCGAACGGTGATGGTGGGGGCACTCAAGGCTGTGGCCGCCGCCAGCGCATCGATATCGTCGATGCCGTGTTGGGGGGCGAGCGCTTCGGCGGAGTGGGGAGACCGGAGCACGCCGACGATCGAGCGCATCTCGGCGAGGGTTCGAGACGCTTCTTCCTCGATCACTTCGAGTGCATTGGCCGCCCCGTCGAGCGAATCGGACTTTGCGAGAAAGCGACCCGCCTGAGCCTGGATGACGATGGCCGACACGTGGTGGGCCACGGTGTCGTGCAGCTCACGAGCCAGCATTTCGCGCTCATGGATCTTCGCCTGTTCGACGGCGGTGCGGCGGGCGACACCGCGGAATCGAACGGCCAGGCCGACAACTGCCGGAAACTCCAGGACGATGAAGCCACCTATGAGGTCGCCCAGGCCGGTGAACTCCATGGCGTTGACGACGATGGCGACTACCAGGGCCAGGACGGTCGCAATCGCAGCATCGCGCCCGCTGCCCCATCGGTACACCGAGTACATGAGGATCAGCACGAATACCGCGCTGTAGATGTTGCTGGGCGGGTGATCTGCGAGCAGGCGGACCGTGTCGAAGACGAGGACGCTGCCGAAGGCCAACACGAACGCGAGCAAGGGGTTGGTGCGTCGCCAGAGCAATTGCAGCGCCATGAAGATCACCACGGCCGCGCTGATCCATGGCCAGACGATGTCGTTGCGAAACAGCGCCTCGATCAGCACGCCGATGGTCGCCGTCGCAACCAATACCCAGTCGCGCCAGACCCGACGCGGCGGATCATCGACCCGTGGTTCATTCAGGAAGGTTCGAAGGGCTTCGCCCACGTCGATATTGGCCATTTGTCCTAAGAGTACGGACTCGACGGCAATCGCGGAACGGGCAAAAGGCCAGAACCGTCCCTGACCGAACGGACAGGTGAGGAATGGCCACTTCGCCGGGGACTTCGTCGACGGAAATCGGCATGGTGATCCTAAGCACATCAACGCAAGGCTCAGGAGAACCCACGATGTCGAACTACCTCTACCGACTTGGACGATTTGCCGCCGGAAACCCGTGGCGGGTCATCGGTGTGTGGGTCCTGGCGGCGGTTGTGGTGGTGGCCGCTTCGTCAACCGGCGGTAAGGAGCTCGAAGACTCCTTCCTGGTTCCGGGAGTCGACTCGGCTGTGGCGCTGGACCTTCTTTCGGATGCGCAATCCGAGCAGGCCGGTGTCACGGCCCGAGTGGTCCTGACACCCCGGGACAGCGGCGCCACGTTCACCGCCACTAGTGAGGCCGCCGCCAGCCTGGCTCAGGTTCAGCGCCAAGTGGAGGCACTTCCGAAAGTGGTGGCGGTCGCCGATGCAAGTGCCGCGTTGGCGGCGGGACCCGAAGCCGCAGTGGACTCAGGCATCTTCTCGCCCGACGGACGGATCGCGGTGTTGCCGGTGCAGTACCCGTTGCTCGAAGAGCTGGAGGTCGCCGACCTGGAGGCCCTCGAGGAGGTCGTTGCGGCGAACGCTGAGAACGCTGTGGTGCAGGTAGAGGCGGGCGGCGAACTGTTCTTCACCTTCGACGAACCCGAGACCGGCCTTGGTGAGTTGTTGGGCATCGTTGCCGCCGTGGTGATCCTTTTGCTGGCATTCGGCTCGGTGATTGCGATGGGCCTCCCCATCGGCATGGCATTGTTCGGATTGGCCCTGGGTATCAGCTCGCTGACGCTGGTGAATCATCTCATCGAGATCCCGGCCTGGGCGCCGAGCATCGGGGCGATGGTGGGCCTTGGTGTAGGCATCGACTACGCACTGTTCCTGGTTACCCGTCATCGAGAGTTTCTCAGCACTGGTATGACCGTTGTTGAGTCGGCCGGAAGAGCGGTGGCCACCTCGGGACAGGCGGTGGTGTTTGCCGGGGGCACCGTAGTCATCGCGATTCTTGGTCTGGCCGTTGCTGGTGTGCCAGCCATGACCGGGGCCGGTGTGGCCACCTCGGTTCTGGTGCTGATCATGGTGCTGAGCTCCATCACGCTCCTGCCGGCATTTCTGGGCGTTGCCGGGACGTGGATCAACCGATTGGGGATTCATCGAAGGGGAGTGCACGCTGGCGATCGTCCGGTGGTGAGCGCCGCATGGGAACGATGGGGCGCTCACGTGGCCAATCACGCCTGGCCCTACGCCATCGGAGTCACGGTGTTCCTGCTCGCACTTTCGGCGCCGGTTCTCGGTCTTCGCCTGGGCTTCCCCGACGAGGGGACCCAAGCGGAATCGGCAACGCCTCGTCGGGCCTATGACCTGGCTGCCGAAGGGTTTGGCCCCGGAATCAATGGACCACTTCTCATTGCCGTGGACCTGTCCGATGCCCCCGCGGCCGACGGCCCGGCCATCGTGAGTTCGTTGTCGCTCGCGATTGGCGACGATGCGGGAATCGCCGGGGTTGCGCCGGCTGACATCAACGCCGAGCAGGGGGTGGCCACGGTTATCGCCTTTCCCACCACCGCGCCGCAGGACACCGCAACCGTCGACACGATCGCACGCCTCCGCGGCGAGGTGTTCCCGCAGGCCCTCGCCGGTAGCGACGTAAGTGCACATGTGGGCGGCCAGTCGGCGAGCTTTGCCGATATCGCCGGGCGGGTCACCGATCGACTGCCGCTGTTCATCGCGGCGGTGATCCTGTTGTCGTTCATCCTTCTCACCCTCGTGTTCCGGTCGTTGCTTGTCCCCCTGAAGGCGGCGGTGCTCAACCTCCTGAGCATCGGTGCGGCCTACGGCGTGTTGGTCGTGGTGTTTCAGTGGGGATGGGGGAAGGAACTCATCGGCCTCGATGCCACGGTGCCCATCGTGTCGTTCATCCCGATGTTCATGTTCGCCATCC
>CAZGVQ010000387.1:0-4177 GCA_964529355.1 uncultured Acidimicrobiales bacterium | reverse complement strand
GACTTGAATGTTGTGTTGGACGATCCGGTGCCCGCCGGAGTCAACCTTGTGTCCGCCGTTGCTGACCTGGGTGGCACCTGTACCTCAACCGTGTCCTGTACCTGGCCGACACTCGCGGTCGGCGCGACCTCAACGATCACCATCGTGGTCGATGTTCCAGCGTCGACTGCCGACGGCACCGTCATCGTCAACAGAGCAAAGGTGCAGAGCTCGGACCCCGACCCCGACACCTCCAACAACACCGACCGGGTCGAAACCGAGGTGCGGCAGCTCGCAGACCTCACCGTCACCAAGACCGGTCCGGCGACTGCGGTGGCCGGCAACCAGGTGACCTACACCGTCGAGATCGAGAACCTCGGGCCGTCCGACGCCGTAAACGCAGTGGCGGTCGACCCGGTGCCCAGCGCTGGATTCACCTTCAACACGCTCGCCAGTTCTTCGGGCTGCTCGCTCGCCGCGGGCGACATTACCTGTGCCGCCGGAACGCTGGCCGCAGGCTCGACCGCGTCCTTCACCGTGGTGTTCGACATCGACTCCTCGGTGGCGCACAACACCCTGGTAACCAACGCGGTCCGGGTCGACAGTGACACCGACGACCCAGTGCCGGGCAACAACGACGACGATGTCGATACCACCATCGTGCGTGAAGCCGACCTGTCGATCCGCAAGGACGACAACACCGCCTTGGCGATCGCCGGCTCCACCATCACCTACACATTCGAGTACCAGAACAGCGGTGACTCCGATGCAACCGGCGTGGCCATCACCGACACGCTTCCGCCCGGCACCACCTTCAACGCTGGCCTGTCCGATGCAATCTGCTCGGCCGTCGGCGCCACGGTCACCTGCAACGTCGGTTCGGTAGCCAACACGGCAAACGGAGTCGTCACCATCGTCGTCGACACCGACCCCTCGATCGTCGACGGCGCAGCCCTTCACAACGAAGCGACCATCGCCGGGAACGAAGACGACCCGGCGCCCACGAACAACAACACCGAAGTCGATACGCCGACCGAGCGATCGGCCGAACTCGAGCTCACCAAAGTCGACGACGTCGACCCGGTGCTCGCCGGCGAGGACGTCACCTACACGGTGAACGTGAAGAACATCGGGCCGTCGGTGGACGACAACATCGTGTTGACCGACACGCTTCCGGCTGGCGTCACATTTGTTTCCGCCTCGCCCGGCTGTGCGCATGCCGCTGGCGTTGTGACCTGCTCGGTTGGCACGCTCGTTCCTGGCGCCTCAGCGAGCTTTGACATCACCGTCACCACCGACGCATCGCTGACCGACGGTACCGCGCTCTCCAACACCGCCTCGGCCGACGGAGATGCGTCGACACCGATCACCGTGTCGGAGATCACCACCGTTGAGGCCGAGGCCGACCTGTCGGTGAACAAGACCGGCCCGGCCACCATCATCGCCGGTACGTCGATCACCTATGTGGTCGAGGTCTCCAATGCCGGACCGTCCGACGCTCAGAACGTGCAGCTGACCGACGCGCTGCCCACCGGCTCGTCCTACAGCTCGCACACCGTCACCAGCGGAACCGGAACGTGTTCGGCAACGGCGTCGAACGTCAGCTGCTCGCAGGCGTCGCTGGCTCCCGGGGCATCGTTCACCGTGGAGATCGTGGTGGACCTGGCCGAAACACTGCCCGACGGTGGACTGGCCACCAACACCGCCCTGGCCAGCACCGACACCAAGGACCCCAACCTCAGCAACAACAATGACCAGGCCGATACCGACATCGAACGCGAAGCAGACCTGGCGATTGCCAAGAACACCCTGACCCCAACGGTCATCGCCGGCGAGCAGGCGACCTTCCAGGTGACCGTGACCAACAACGGACCATCGGAAGCAACGGGCGTGGTGGTCACCGATACGCTGCCAGCCGGCTTCACCTTCAACGCTGCCGGAAGCTCGCCGGACTGTGCGGCAGGCATTTCGTGCACGGTTCCGACGCCGTTGCTTACCGGACAGAGTTACACCTTTACCATCGTGGCCGATGTCGGTGCCGCAACGGCTGTAGGTACCTACACCAACGATGCCGATGTCTCGGGCATCGAACCCGATCCGGTGCCCGGCAACGACGACGACAGCTCCGATGTCGAGGTGATCGCCCAGGCCGACCTGTCGATCCTCAAGAACTCGAACGATGTCACCTTCACCCCGGGTACCACCCAGTCCTATGACATAACGGTGAACAACGCCGGACCCTCGACCGCCCAGAACGTTGTGGTCACCGACCTGCTCCCGGCTGGCCTCACCCTGAACCCCACGGGTACCTCGCCGGCCTGTGGTGCTGGCGTCAGCTGCACCGCAGCCAGCGTTGGCCCTGGTGGCTCGGTGACCTTCACCTTGGTTGTCGACGTTGCTTCGTCGCTGACCGGCTCGGTCACCAACGTGGCAGCGGTGGGGTCCGATACCGACGACCCGAACCCGGCCAATGACAACGACTCCGACACCACCCCGCTCGTGCCGGTTTCGGACCTTTCGATCACCAAGGCCGGTGCACCCACCGTGGTCGCTGGCAACACGCTGTCCTACACCATCGACGTCGCGAACGCCGGCCCTTCCGACGCCCCCAACGTCGTGGTCACCGACACCCTGCCCGCTGGCGTCACCTTCGTGTCGGCGCCGGGCTGTACGCACGCCGCCGGTGTGGTCACCTGTACTGCTGCTTCGCTTCCGGCCGGTGGTGCGACCAGCTACACCATCACCATCGAGGTCCCGGCAGCCACGGTGGCAGGAACCATCCTGACCAACGACGTTGGTGTTGCGTCCGACGCCAGCGATCCTGACCCGTCCAACAACGATGATTCGGTCGACACCGAAGTGCTTCGCGAAACCGACCTCACGATCACCAAGGCGGCCGATCCGGCAGTGGTCATCGCCGGAACTTCGGCCACCTACACCATCGTCGTCGAGAACAGCGGCCCGTCGAACGCCGCGGCGGTGATGGTTGCTGACACCATGCCGGCCGGTATCACGGTCGATAGCGTCGGCTCCGACATCGGCTCGTGCAACAGCTCCGGCGCCGCCATCAGCTGCTTCCACCCCGATCTCGCGCCCGGCACCCCGATGACCATCACGGTCAACGTCAGCATCGACGCCTCGGTTGTCGACGGCTCGGTGCTCACCAACTCGGCATCCGTGTCGACCACCGACGACGAAACGAACTCCGGCAACAACACTGCGACGGCTGACATCACGATCGACACCTCAGCCGACCTGTCGGTGACCAAGGCCTCCGGCGTCGGCGAAGTCATCGCGGGCGAAACCATCAGCTACACCATCGAGATCACCAACGATGGTCCGTCCGACGCGCAGAACGTGGTGCTCAGCGACCTCGTGCCAGCCGCCCTCACCGTCGATGCCGTCGCACCGGCGTTCTGTTCGTTCACTGGCGGAGTGGTCACCTGCTCGCCCGGCACCATCGCTGACGGTGGCAGCGTCGTCATCACCATCGACGCCACCGTTTCTGAGGATGCAGTCGACGGCTCGACGCTGAGCAACACCGCGACGGTCGCGTCCGACACCGATGACCCCGACCCGAGCAACGACTCGGCTACCGACGACACCGACGTGGCCAAGTCAGCTGACCTCTCGGTCGTCAAAGCCGTATCGGTAGGAACGATCTCGGCCGGCGAGACATTGCTCTACAACCTCACCGTCGAGAACGATGGGCCGTCAAGCGCCACCAACATCGTGGTCACCGACACCCTGCCCGCTGGCGTCACCTTCAACGCGGGTCTGTCAGACACCAACTGTTCGGCTGCGGGCTCGACGGTGACCTGCACGTTCGCATCGCTGGCTACCGCCGCCGACTTTACCTTTGTCATCGCTGTCGATTTACCGTCGTCGCTCGCCGACGGCACCGATCTGGTCAACACCGCATCGGTGGCCGCCGATGAAGATGACCCGAACGCAGCAAACGACTCAGACGACGACACGATCACCGCCGACAACCAGGCCGACCTGTCGATCGTGAAGGATGCCGACGGCGCGGTGATCGCCGGCGAGTCGATTACCTGGGATCTCAACGTTGCCAATGCCGGGCCCGCCGACGCCGTCAGCGTGGTGGTCACCGACAACCTTCCAGCCGGCACCACCTTCAACGCCGCCGGTTCCGACTCGCGATGCTCGGTTGCCGGGTCTGTGGTCACTTGCATAC
>CAZGVQ010000386.1:0-4187 GCA_964529355.1 uncultured Acidimicrobiales bacterium | reverse complement strand
CCTTCGGCTCCACGCCTTCGGCATGTCCCACAGCCGTCCATGTCTTATTTCCAGAAGTTGGCTACTGCTGGGCCGTTGAAGTTGTGGAACCAGATTTCTGCGATGAGACCTGCTTCATCGAGCCTGGCGAGGTGCACCGTGAGGTTGTCGAGGGGTGCTCGGCCCGTGCGTTCGGCCGTGATTCTGAAGTAGAGCGCGACATGGTCATCGCCGACCATGGTGTCGAGGAGTTCGAAGTGCTCGCCGTTTGTGGTCTTCGCCGACGTGTCAGCCAGAAAGCCCGCAACTGCATCGGAGCCGACCAACTCACCCACCTCAGGCACATGCGCGACGACAGTCGGTGACACCTGGGCCAGAACCGTGATCCAATCACCAACTTCCATAGCGTGCCCGACCTCTTGGGCGATCTTCTTTGAGACTGCATGTGATGGTGACGTTTCCATGGGTGAAATAGTACGACATCGAAACTTCGATATCAAACTATTTATCCTCGAAGTGTTGCTCGCAGTAGTGTTTCCGTGATGACCGACAATCCGATAGAGGCGCTCCGGACTGGCTGGGGCACGGCACTCCCCGACCTTGATGTTGCGCCCATGCTCACCATGGCGCGCGTCAATCGCCTCGCGATCCTTCTGCGACACCAGCTCTCGGCCGAGCTGGCCAAACACGATTCATCGCTTGCCGATTTCGACGTGCTTTCTGCGCTTCGACGGCAGGGCCCGCCGTACTCGATGAAGCCCTCGCAACTGGCCGAGTCGCTTCTGCTAAGCCCCAGTGGGATGACCAATCGTGTCGACCGTCTTGAGGAATCCGGGCTTCTCGAGCGCAGCCTCGACCCCAACAACCGACGCACGCTGCCCGTGGCGCTCACTCCAAGCGGCGTCAAAAAGGCCGATCAGCTGGTAGCGCTCGTTGTCGAGACCGAGCGCGCGCTTCTTACGCGACTCTCCGCCACCAACCGCCGGCAGCTCGATCAACTCCTCGACACACTCCTCGAAGGATTTTCTGCCGAGCGGTAACTCGTCGACGGCCAACGACGCCCTCGAAGTACCCTCTGAAGGTGAACGACACCCCTTCTCCTGCTTCCTCCGAGCGCCAACGTTTCTTTGAGGTTGACCACGATGTCCTCGAAGCGGCCTTCGATTGGTCACGAAGACGCATCGTCGACGGCGAAGACCCCGAAACCGGAGCGGCGCCCGCACCGGTACTCGAGGAAGACCTTGCGGATTCGGTGTGCGCTGAGGGAATCGGTGGCCACGAGGCGCTGCGGCGATTCACCGACACCATCGTCAACGCCACCCGAGCCCAGGGCGCGCCGATGAACCTGGCCTATGTGCCCGGAGCCCCGACGCCCGCAGCGCTCATCTGCGACCTGGCCGTCGGTACCGCCGAGATCTTTGCGGGCACCTGGGAGGCCGGGGCAGGCGCGATCCACGCCGAGAACCAGGCGCTTGCCTGGTTGGCCGAACTCGCAGGCCTGCCCACCGAAGCCGGCGGAACCTTCGTACAGGGAGGAACGGTGGGCAACTTGAGCGCGTTGGTCGCGGCGCGGGCAAAGGCCCGCCACCAGGGATCCAGCGCCGAGCGCTGGGCCATTGCCGCCACCGACGCTGCACACTCCTCGGTTGCGGCGGCCGCACGCACCCTCGATTGCGATGTCATCAGCGTCCCCGGCGACGCCAAGGGCCGACTGGTTGGCTCAGCCTTGGCCCAAGCCATCGATGAGGCCGACCATCCGGGACTCTTCGCCGTGGTCGCGACCGCGGGCACAACCAACGCTGGCATCATCGATGACCTCACGGGAATCGGCGAGGTGTGCGCCGATCGCAACCTCTGGATGCACGTCGACGGCGCGTACGGGTTGGCGGGCCTCGCCGCACCATCGATCCGGTCGCGCTTCTCCGGAATCGAGCACGCCGACAGTTTTATCGTCGACCCCCACAAGTGGCTGTTTGCTCCCTATGACTGCTGTGCGTTGCTGTATCGCGACCCCAAGTGGGCCGCGCTGGTGCACTCGCAGCACGCGAGCTATCTCGACCATCTCGACCGCGCCGAGTGGAATCCGGCCGACTACGCCATTCAGCTCACACGTCGCGCTCGCGGACTCCCGTTCTGGTTCTCGCTCGCGACGTACGGCACCCAGAAGTACGGGGAAGCGATCGAGCAGGGTCTGCGCGTGGCGGGCGAGATTGCTCGGTACGTTCGCGACGCCGAGCATCTCGACCTGATGGTCGAACCCGAACTCTCCGTGGTGTTGTTTCGGCGGCGGGGCTGGTCGGCCGACGAGATGGTGGAGTGGTCCGAACATCACCGGGTCAACGGCACCATGTTGTGCGTGCCGACCCGCTGGCTCGGAGAGACCATTTTTCGGCTGTGTGTAATCAACCCTGACACCGATGCCGCAGAGGTGACAGCCGTCCTCGAGGGTATGCACTAGACGGCCTGGCGGGTTCGCGTGGCGGGCGCCTTGACGGGTTTCGGACCCTCGATATACTTGGGTGTACCGCCGGGAGCCAATGGCCTTGGACGGGAAAGGAGCCAGTAATGGCAGCATCTTCGGGCACTCCTGCCCCTGCACGGAAAAAAGTAACCGCCCCCATGATCGGGGCATCGAAAGTTGCCGATGGTGACGACGCCATGGTCATGATCACGGCCTACGACGCCCCTGGCGCGCGAATGGCGTCCGAAGCGGGTGCCGACATGATCCTCGTGGGCGATTCGCTCGCCATGGTGGTGCTCGGCTACGACGACACCCTTCAGGTCACCGTCGACGACATGGCACATCACACCGCTGCCGTCGCCCGGGCCAAGCCGCACTGTCTCATCGTGGGCGATCTGCCCTGGATGAGCTATCACGTGTCGGCCGAGGAAACCGTTCGCAACGCCGCCCAACTCATCCGTGCCGGCGCCGAATGCGTGAAGCTCGAAGGTGGCCGCAAACGGCTGCCCATGATCGAAGCCCTCATCGATGCCGAGATTCCGGTGATGGGACACATCGGCCTCACCCCGCAGTCGGTGCACACCATGGGCGGCTTCAAGGTGCAGGGAAAGAAGGCCGACGCAGCTCTTGAGTTGGTCGAAGACGCCAAGGCGCTGGCCCACGCGGGCTGTTTCGGAATCGTGCTCGAAGGCGTGCCCGTTCGGGTGGCCGAGATGATCACCAACGCGGTCGACATCCCCACCATCGGTATCGGCGCCGGCCCGCACTGCGATGGTCAGGTGTTGGTGTACCACGACGTCCTCGGTATCGAAGATCGCTTCGTTCCCAAGTTTGTGCGCCGTTACGCCGACCTCAAGTCAGCCAGCGTCGATGCGCTGTCGAACTTTGCCGACGATGTTCGCACGGGCGCGTTCCCCAACGACGACGAGAGCTACCACATGGGCGATAGCGAAGCCGACGCTCTTGGCCTCTACGGATCTGGTTAGTACCGTTTCCTGCAATCGCTGAGTTTTCTGATCGCGCTTGACCACACCTGATGTGGTGAAGCGCGAAAATTTCGGTATTGGGGGATTGATGGCTGACGTGGATGCTCGACCTACTGTCGTGAACGAGCGGTCGCCTTCGGGTAGCTCGCCCATCACCGCCGAGCGTTACACCTCTGCGGCGTACATGCAGCGCGAGATCGAGGTGCTCTGGCCGGGTCAGTGGTTGTTTGCCTGCCTCGAGCGCGATGTGGCCGAGCCCGGCGAGTACGTGGTGCTCAACATCGCAAACGAATCGATCCTGGTCTCCCGTGATGATGATGGAGCGTTGGGAGCGTTCTACAACGTCTGCCAGCACCGCGGTGCCCGAGTGATGGTGAACGATGCCGGCTGGGTGAAGAACTTCGTCTGCCCGTATCACGGCTGGAACTACGACCGGGCCGGTGCGCTCACCGTGGTGCCCGATATCGAGCGGTTCAGCGGGCGACTCGACTGCGCCGAACGTTCGTTGAAGCCGGTGCGCGTCGACAGCTTCAACGACATGGTGTTCGTGTGTATGGACGATACCGCTCCCCCACTGGCGGAGTTTCTTGGCCCGCTCGCCGACATCCTCGAGCCCTACGACCTGGCTGGCATGGCGTTGGTGGCCGATCAGACCGTTCGCCTCGATTGCAACTGGAAGGCCGTGGTCGACAACTTCGGCGAGCTGTATCACGTCGAGCACATCCACCCCCAGCACGAGCTGATGTTCGACTGCCCCACCG
>CAZGVQ010000385.1:0-4191 GCA_964529355.1 uncultured Acidimicrobiales bacterium | reverse complement strand
CGGCCCCCACGGACAAGCTTGCTTCTCGAAGCGCCGAGATCGCGCCGTACTTGGTGGTGAGCCCCGAAACTTCGAGCATCGGGGCGTTAACCGATGGTGTCGACGAGCGTGTCCTCGCCATCAACAATCTGGTTGATCGGGACGGCCTTCGCCGGAATGCCGTTGGTACCGGCGTAGGTGATTTCTCCGGAGAGACCCTGGAAGCCCGAGAGGGCAGCGACCGCTTCGCCAATGCTGGCCGAGTCGGTGCAACCGCAGTCGAGGATTCCCTGAATGCCGAGGAACATCGAGTCGACGTAGAGCGCCATGAAGCCACGGCTCTCAAGCGCTTCGCCCCGATCGGCCTCGAAGTCAGCGAGGAGGGTATCGATACGGTCACCAGCGCTGATCGAGGTATGAGGCGTGTGGGCGATGCCCTCGTTGTTGTCCTCGAACTGGATACCGGTTGCGTCGAGCGCATCGGTGCCCATGTAGAGGATGTCGTTGAGGTCCTGACCCTCCATCTGGCCGCGAAGTGCGGTGAGCTGGAAGCCGAGCATTGCGCTGAACACAACCTCGGTACCGTCGGCGATGCCGGCGATTTCGTTTACCTGAGCGGAGAAGTCGGTATCGGCGCCCCACACGTAGGTTTGGCTGCTGACGATCTCGCCGCCGCCAGCCTCAAACTCGGCCGCAAATGCGTCGGGGTTCACACCGGTGTAGGGCACACCTTCACCCTCGGTGAACAAGATGGCCCGGGTGCGGCCCTGCGCCAGCGCCCACTGGGCGGCGGCTTCGGACATACCGAAGTCATCGAAGGTCACCAGGAACGAGTTGATGGTGGCGTCGGCCAGGGTGGGCTCGGTTGAGGCAGCGACAAACATGGGCACCTCGCCGTTGGTGGTCTGCAGGATCGGCAACGCGAAGTCAGCGAATGGCGGGCCGATGAGGAAGTGAGCGCCCCAGTCGAGGAGTTCCTGGGCGGCCAGCGTGGAGTCGTCGCCAACCTCGGCAACGCGAACCTCAACCGGCTGGCCGTTGATGCCGCCGGCGCAGTTGGCCTTCTCGGCGACGAAGGGCACCAGGTTGGAGCCGGGGATGTCGACGAAGCCGGTTACTTCGGAGAAGTCCATGGCCATACCCACCCGGATGGGGTCGCCGCTGGGCGCTTCGGCGCAGTCGGCCAGATCGGCCGACAAGATCGCGTCGATATCGAGCCCGGCGGCCGAAGCTGAGTCGCCCGATCCGGTGCTGCCACCATCATCGCCCGAAGAGTCGTCGCTGCTGCCACACGCCGTGGCGATGATCGCCAACGTGAGCAACAGTGCAAAAAGCTGTCGAAGTCTCATGAATTTCCCCTCATAGATTCAGAACCGCAGCCGTGCAAAGAACGGTGGCGATCGACAAGTTTGTATTCTTGACCAACGAGTCAGAGACCGCCAAGCACAGAGTGCCGTAGCGCAACCGATTGCCGGTGGCCGAAACGCTAAGCTAGAAATCGTTCGGTAGCAAACGAATGACCGTAGAGACCGTAGATGAATGACGAACCAACCATGACCAAGTCAGCACCGCTCATTGGTTTGAGCGGACGACGCAAGACCGCCGGACAACTCAGCGGCACCCCGGAATCGCTCCGGCATCTCGCTGGCGACTGGTACTTCGCCGACTACGCCAGGGGGATCCTCGCAGCCGGAGGGTTGCCGGTGCATCTGCCCCTCGACGCCGACCCGGCCAGCTACACCGGCCGGCTCGACGGCCTCGTGATTCCCGGGGGTGCCGACGTGTGGGCCGGGCGCTACGGCGCGACACCCATCGAAACCGCCGAGGCCGCCGAGCACGAACGAGACGACTTCGAGTTCGGCCTGCTCACTGCTGCGGTCGAGTCGAAAACTCCAGTGCTGGGCATCTGCCGAGGGCTCCAATTGATCAATGTGTTCACCAACGGCACCCTCCACCAGCATGTGCCCGAACACTCCCGCTACGACGTGCCCCCGGAGGGCGCCATTCATTCCATCGACATCGTCGAAGGATCGGCGCTGCATGGGTTGTACGGAGCTACCCACGAGGTCAACTCGCTCCATCACCAAACCGTCGACAAACTGGGTGAGGATCTGGTGGTCACCGCGAGTCACGACAACACCGTCGAGGGCTTCGAGCACACAAGCCTGCCCATTTTGGCCGTGCAATGGCATCCCGAGATGATGAGCACCCGCGACTCCGACCCGGTCTTTCGATGGATCGTCGAAAAGGCTCAGGCCTAACCGCGGCCGTAGTCCCAGCGCTACTCTGACGCCATGAAACGCGCCTTGGTCCTCGCCCATGAACCCGACGGGCTCGCCGGCATGGTGGGCGACCGTCTCATCGAGCGCGGCTTCGAACTCACCACCCACATCGTTACCCACGACTACGACCGGCCCGATCGGTTCGAACCCTTTCCCGACTTCGCCGAGTTCGACCTCATCGTGCCCATGGGGTCGGTGCGGTCGGTGTATGACCACGACGCGATCGGCGCATGGATCGGCACCGAGCTCTCGTTGCTTCAAGAGGCAATGGAACGCGACCAGCCCATCCTCGGAATCTGCTTTGGCGGACAAGCGCTGGCCACCGCGCTGGGCGGCACGGTCGAACGGGCCGAGGGGTTCGAGGTCGGCTGGTCCGATATCGAAGTAGCACAGGCCGGGTCGTGCGACGCCCAACTCGAAGAACTCACCTCGGGCCCGTGGTTCGAGTGGCACTACGACAAATTCACCGTGCCACCCGGTGCCACCGAACTCGCCCGAAACGAATTCAGCCCACAGATGTTCCGTCAAGGCCGGGCGTTGGGCACTCAGTTCCATCCCGAGGTCAGCCGCGATCATCTCGCGGGATTTCTGGAAGGCGGCGGTTCGGACGAGCTCCTCGACAAAGGAATCGACCCCGACGCACTGCTGGCCGAAACCGCCGACCGTGAAGCCGACGCTCGCCTCAGGTGCAATCAACTCGTCGATTGGTTCCTGGCCGAGGTCGCCCAACTCGAGGAAATGCCAACATGACCGACTTCGACCGCATCCGCGTACTGTGGCCCGACCACCTGGGTCTGGCGCGCGGCAAGTACCTCCCCACCCACCTGGTGAACAAGGGCACCGGTCACGCCGCCGCGGTGTTCAGCCTCCAGTACGACCGCTCGTTTGCTCCGGCACCCGGCTCCTTCGTCGAGGATGGCGTGCCCGATCTTCACGCAACCATCGACCCCGACTCGCTGCGGCAGGGTTGGGATGACCAACACACCGGGGTGGCCGTCGCCGATCTGACGATGAACCACGAGCCGTACGTGTACTCGAGTCGGCACGCGCTTCGCTCGGCCATCGAGGCGTGGACCGCTCTTGGCTATTCGCCAAAGGTGGGCATCGAGCTCGAGGGCTACGTGATGGAACCCGACGGCGACGGTGGTTGGAAACCATGGGATACCCCCGGATCCTTCGTCTATGGCACCGGTCCCATGGTCGACCCGGTGGGCCTGCTCGACGACATCATGCGCACGGCGGCCGCGTCGGGCATCTCGGTCGAGTCCATCAACGCCGAGTTCGACAACGCCCAATTCGAAATGACCCTCGAATACGACGATGCCCTCAAGGCGGCCGACGATGCGTTTTTGTTTCGCGTGCTGGCCCGCGAGCGAGCCATGGCTCATGGCCTCCGGATGACCTTCATGGGCCAACCCATCAACGAACTCAGTGGGTCCGGCGTACATGTGAACTTCTCCTTCCTCGACGCCGATGGCAACAACCCTCTTGCCGACGAATCGGCCGACGACGGACTTTCGGCGCTGGCTCGCCAATGCCTCGCCGGCTTGTGCAAGCACCACCAGGCAATGGCCGCGCTGCTGGCGCCAACGGTCAACGCATACCGCCGCCTGGCGCTCGGCGGCTTCGCCGGGGTGCGCGCCAGCTGGGGCTATGACCACCGGGTGGTCGGCAATCGGGTACCACCGCCACGGGGCGCCGGAACCCGACTCGAGAACCGAACCGCCGACGGTGCGGCCAGCATCCACGCGGCGGTCGCCGCGGTACTTCAGGCCGCCCGGCTCGGTGTCGAACATCAGCTCGAATGTCCCGAGCCCGAGACCGGCGACGGTTTCGAAAACCCGGTTACCGACGTGCTGTGCGCCCCGTCGCTACCCGAAGCACTCCAGATGCTCGAGGCCGACCAACGCTTCGTCGATGCCGTCGGCCC
>CAZGVQ010000384.1:2625-4200 GCA_964529355.1 uncultured Acidimicrobiales bacterium | reverse complement strand
GGCGAGGACCGTCCACCGGGTCCTGCCTGCGCGTTGGTGAGCACCCTGGTGCGCGCCATCCTCGCTGCGGACTCGGACCTCAACGCCACGTCGCTGGTCGAGGCACTTCACAACCTGGGCCCAACCGAGCTGTTCATCGAAGGCACCGGTTCATTGACCGATGACAAGAACTACATCGCAGACTTTGTGCAGGTGCTCCAGTTCACCCGCTATGAAGAGCCGATCAGCGAAGAGTTGGCCGCACCCTGTGACTCGCCCGATAACTGTTGGCGCAGCATCGACAATCCCCTTGCTGGATTGACGCCGCTCGTGGCAGCGACCCCTTCGGGTTCGGCGGACTCGCAGGCTGCCGAGGACGAAGAGAACTAGCCGCCCGATTCGTCGAGCAGTGCCTGCATGGCTTCGACGTAACCGGTGAAGGTGGGACGAATGCTGGCGATGAATCGTGCACCGGCCCTGTCCCCATCAACGTCACTGTCCCCATCAACGTCACTGGCATCGAGCGGATCGATCAGGGCGGACCACGCGACATTGCATGAGTCGCCATCGTCACGAATGGTCAGCGAACATTCACACAGCTTCGCGGCAACGTCGGGTCGGCGATACACGTATCGCCAGGGCGGCTCGTTCGAGAGTTCCTCGCCAAACTCGCCGCTTTCGGTTTTGGCCCGGTCGCCGATGAGTCGCTGTAGTGCCGCCCATACCTCGCGACGCGGCCGTGGAAACGGCTGTTCGACCACCACCGTGGTGTACCGCTTCTTCTTGGGCTTCGCAGTCTTTGGGCTGGCCTTGTCCATCGGGTCTTTCTTCAGGCGTGGTTCGCTGCTGATCTTATGCGTCGCAGTACCGCCCGTTTTGGCTGCCGACAACCTTTTTCCAGGCTTTTTGGCGAAGTGACTTGACCTCCAGTTGGATGAGACCTAGGTTTATTCCCAGTCAGTACTCTGATAGTCAGCACTTAGACCCGGTTTTAAGTGCAGTTATATCAGGGTCTCGACGAAGTTTAATCCCAGTCTGAGAAACGTTTGTCTTAGCCTGTTCTGACCTTGGCGCTGCTCAGGCGCCAGCCCATCCCCACACAGGGGCGTGGCATCGGGTCCGCAGGTGGTCAGCACCAGATCAGGATGAAACCAGCACGAACCAGGCACGACATAGCCAAAGCACCCCCAGCCCAGAGGCCCCGACATGGCATCGAAGAAATCCCAACAGTTCCGGCTCGATGAACGGATCGAGCAGTGCGCCGAACGAAACGCGGGCGTCAGCTGGCCCATGCCCATCGACGCCAAGCTCGACGCGGTGCTCGACATTGCCCGCGAGGATGGCACCCGCACCACCCGCAAGGAACTCATCGCTGCGATCCTGTTCGACTTTGACCCGGACGCCGACTACATCGCCGACCTGTTGCGGCGGTACCGCCGAGCCACGGTCTATGACGTGACCATGGTCGATCTTCCCGACGGCGAGAACGTCATCGAGTTGCACCAGCACGGCCCCGGTCCTCGACCGCGAGACACCGGCGCAATCTAGCCAGTCGGTCCGACCAGCCCGCTTCGTCCGCCTCACACTTCCTCCCCA
>CAZGVQ010000384.1:0-2525 GCA_964529355.1 uncultured Acidimicrobiales bacterium | reverse complement strand
ACTTCCTCCCCACATAACGAGACCGAAGGTTCCGCCCCCTTTGCCCCGAATCTTCGGTCTCGTCGGGGGAAGGGCCTCGTGGGATACCGCGTGATCGTGCGATACTTGCCCGGTGGCTGTCGCAACGCCTTCTGAGACCGCCCCCTTCCAGGCGTTGGACTTCGGCCTTCTCCTGACTGCCGCGGGAATCTGGGGCTCGTCGTTTCTGCTGATGGCCATTGGCCTCGATGCCTTCCATCCCGGACTGGTGACACTGCTCAGAGTTGGGTTTGGCCTCGTGGCACTCTGGATGTTTCCCAGCGCCCGCACCCCGGTGCCCCGCGCTGCGTGGGGCCGTATCGCTGTCCTGGGCGTGGTGTGGCTGGGCCTTCCGCTCACGCTGTTTCCCCTGGCCCAGCAGTGGATCGACTCTTCGATCACCGGAATGTTGAACGCCGGTATGCCGATCATGACCGTGGTGGTCGCGGCCCTGGTGTTCGGAACCCCGACCAGCGGGCTGAAGCTCGGCGGCGTGATGGTTGGCCTCATCGGCATTGCAGCCATCGGAATCCCCACGGCGAGTGCCGGCAACACCAACGCGCTGGGGGTGGTGCTCATCCTCGGTGCGGTGCTGTCCTATGGATTCGCCGCCAACCTCGCCGGGCCGCTACAGAGAGAATACGGAGCCGTAGCGGTTGTGGCCCGGGCCTTGCTGGCGGCGTCGGTGGTGGTGCTTCCTTTCGGGCTCTACGGTGCCACGCAATCGTCCTTCGCCACCGGCCCGTTGGTGGCGTGTATCGCGCTCGGTGCCGGAGGAACCGGCATCGCCTATGTGGCTGGCGCGATGCTCAGCGGGCGCGTCGGAGCAGTGAGGATGTCGGTCACCACGTACCTGATTCCGGTGGTGTCGGCGGCCTTGGGCGTGGCGTTTCGCGATGAGGTTATCGGCGCCTTTGCGATCATCGGCACCGTCGTGGTGCTCGTGGGCGCATTCCTGACGACCCGCGGCTAGGGGTGCCGTAGCAGGGAATCCCTAGGTAAGGATGACTTCGTCCTCGAGGGTGCGGGTGATCTTGGTGGCGGCCGCTGTCCAGAGGTCATCGGCAGTGAGATCGCCGACTTCGCGCGACAGTACAAGTCCGGTGCGGGCCAGGCCCTCAGCGATGTCGGTTTGATGGTCATCGACGTGCTCGTTGAAGGCGGCGCGGCGGGGGACAACGATGGGGCACTTGCCCGATCGCAGCGACGTCAGCACCGAACCGCATCCGGCGTGAGCAACGATGAGGTCGGCGGCCTGGATTTCCTGCTCGAGTTCATTGGATGGCATCGCCTGAACGACCCGGCCCGAAAGATCCCGTTTCGAGACGGCACCGATCTGCCAAAGTACGTCGGCATCATCGGGCAGTAAGACTTCGAGGCGCTCGATCAGCCGATCGAAGGGGTAGTGGTCGAGGGTTCCCAGGGTTACGACGACCCGAGGCGATGGCGGCGCGGCGGCCACCAGGCCAGGATCTTCGGCGCGGAATCCACCAAAGACCGAGGAGACAACACCCCATGAAGGATCACGCCAGCCGGTTGCCTGCGCATGCACGCGAACCCCTGGAGAGCGCATCAGGAGGCGGGCGGTGAGCGACGGCTCGGTGAAGCGCGCTGCACTTTCGATGTAGTGCGATTCGGCGCCAAAGAGGGGGCCGAGGGGGAGAAACGAGGTGGCGACTGCTGCGCCGGTGGAGATGATGCGGTCGGGTTTGTACGCCCGGATGATCTTGGCTGCCTTGGCCATCGTGAGCAGCGACCGACCAAGGTCGCGCTGGCCGATGTAGGGAACGTATTCAACGTCGCGCCCTTCAAGCATCGATCGGCTCTGTAGACCATCGAAGGTGACCCACAGGGGTGCGCGCGATGGCGGTTCGAGTCGCGCTGCGAGTTCGACCAGTTCGGTGAGGTGTCCGCCCGTGGAGGCGACGAAAAGATCCCGGCTCATGTCAGCTTCTCGTCGACCGATCTTGGGTCCACTCCGACGTACCGGTGCGGTTCAACCGGACATGGCCGGCGATTCGGGCCCAGAGCTTTACGCCTGCGTAGATCGCTACTCCCGGCCAATCGAGGGGGCTCGCCAACTCGTCGGCAAGCCAGCCATGACCTTGGGCGAAGGCGTCGTCGTTGGTCCGGTCGAGCGCCTCGGGGAATTCATCGTGGAACTGGGCCACCGCGGTGTGGCGGCGGATTTCGATGCGCACGAGATCGCGAACTCGACGCGGGAGCGCAGGAGTGAAGGTGCAACCTTCGACCGACAGGCGCTCGTTCGGGTCGAACGACATTGGGATGAACATGTCGTCGGCAAGGAGATCGGGAAACTCATCGAAGCGGGCTCGAGCATCTTTGGAGATGCCGTAGAAGCCGGCGCCGACCAGGTTGCCCGAGGTGAAGTACGGACTCCGTTGCCAGATGCGGTGGAACTGTTTGGCCATCCAGCTCGCTTGGCTTACGTCGAAACGCATCGTTGGAGCGGCGACCGGTTTTCCGCTGGCGGACATGGCTTCGAC
>CAZGVQ010000383.1:0-4213 GCA_964529355.1 uncultured Acidimicrobiales bacterium | reverse complement strand
CGACGACGACCTCTACACCTTCCACCAGCACTACCGGGGCAGCTGGAACCATCAGGCCAACCTCCCTGACGATCTTCCGTCCGATCACCCGGTGGCCGAGGCCATGGTGTTCCTGCGTGAGCTCCACAACGCACAAACATGGTTGGCGCCGAGCGAACTCATCGAACGCATCGTGCGCGAGCGGCGCCTCCTGGAACTCGGCTTCACCGAACGCCGACCCCGCGACCTGTGGCGCCGGATCCGATTTCTCATCGACCAGGCCCGGGCCTATGCCGAGTCTGAAGGCGGAGGTCTACGCGACTACCTGGCCTGGGCCGAACTGCAAAGTGCTGAAGGAGCCCGGGTTTCCGAGGCGGTACTCCCCGAAACCGACGACGACTCGGTGCGGATCATGACGATCCATGGTTCGAAGGGTCTGGAGTTTCCCATCACCATTCTGTCGGGCCTCACCACCCAGGCGCAGCGGCGGGCCGGCGGCGTGCAGGTGATCTTCCCCGACGACGGCAGCATAAAGATGCGGATCAAGAAGGATCTCGAGAGTCGCGACTTCGAACGATACGCCACCCTCGATGAGCAGCTGAGCTTTCACGAAACACTTCGACTGCTGTACGTCGGCGCCACCCGGGCATGCGATCACCTGGTGGTGTCGGTGCATCGGAAAGGGCGCAAGACCGATCCTCCGTTGAACAAGAGCACCATGGCCGAACTCATCGCCGGGACCCTCGACGATGCGCCGCACTTTGAACACATCGACCCCGAGGACGGGGCAGTCGAACCCCCAACGCTGCGCACCGCCGACCCCTTGTTGGCCCGGGCAACCTGGGAGTCCGAGTTGGGTTCTGCGTTGAGCCAGGGGGCGCGGCGACGCGTGCTGGCTGCAACCACCATCGCCCGGCTCGCCGCGCAAGCCGACGGGTCCAGCGACGACGGTGGCACCGACGACCCGGCACGCGACCCCGGACTTCAGAAGCAGTCGCGAAACCTCGACCTTCCACCATGGCAGAAGGGTAGGTACGGCACAGCGGTAGGCCGCGCCGTACATGGCACCCTTCAAACCGCCGACCTTCGCACCGGCGACGGCATCGATCAGGTGGCAGCAGCGCAGGCTGCGGCCGAGGGCGTGCTGGGCAAGGAATCCATCGTCGAGGCCCTCTCGCTATCGGCGCTCGGAACCGCCGTGGTGGCCGAGGCGATCGCCGGCGAGTACTGGCGGGAGATGTACGTTGCGGCGCCGCTCACCGACGATCTGGTACTCGAGGGCTACATCGATCTGCTCTACCGCACCGCGGACGGGCTGGTGGTTGTCGACTACAAGACCGACGCCGTGCCCGACGACGCAACGCTCGCGGCAAAGCTCGCCCGATATCGCCTTCAGGGCGCCACCTACGCGCTGGCCGTCGAAGAAGCCACCGGCGAGACCGTGGCCCGGGTGGTGTTTGCGTTTCTTCGCGAAGACGGCGCAACCGAACGCGACGTGGTCGACTTGCGCGGCGCGATCGATGAGGTGCGGGCAAACGCCGCCGCATCGGCATCAGCGGCCGGCGGCACGGTCGACGCGGAGACCGAGTAAGCACCGTCGACGCGGAGACCGAGTAGGGGCAAAGAAAAAACCCCGGTCGTTCCCCACTGCCGAAGCAGCGATGGAAGGCCGGGGTTGAACGGTCTTCAGTATAGCGCAGCGGACGGTACTGCGTCGTTCAGCACTAGGGTCGGGCTCTATGCCAAACGTCTCGGTTTTCATCGATGGCCAGAACCTCTACAAGGGCGTTTCGAAGCTCTTTCGTACCCGGGTCCACCCCATTTTGTTGGCCCACGAACTGGCAGGCGACCGCACGCTGCAGGAAGTCACGTACTACAGCGGCGTGCATCTCCCCCGCGAGAACCCCAAGGTCCACGCCATGTCGATGCGGCGCCACAAACTGATTCGCCGAACCGGCGTGAAGGTGGTCGAGCGGTCCCTTCGGTATCACTGGGAGTGGGGTATCGAAGACCGGGTACCGAACCCGATGAAAGCCGACGACGGGGAAACCCATGAGGTGACGGTTGGGCGTCGACGCCAGGCCCGCGAGAAGGGCATCGATCTGGCCTTGGGCCTCGACGCAGTGGAAGCAGCGCTCACCAGGCGGTGCGACAAGGTCATCATCGTCAGTCGCGATCGCGACCTGACCGAGGTGGCACGCGAGGTTCACGAACGATGCGCCGTCTGCAATGTGTCGGTCGAAGTGGCCATCCCGGTGAGCGACAAGTACCGCCACATCATGGAGGGGTACGACTACACCCACTTCGTCGACCGCGAGATGGTCGAGCGCATCCGCGATGACTTCGACTACTTCCAGAAGGTGCCGTCCAAGAAGGCCAACGCATTCCTCGCCGGACTCCCCGACTGGGAGCATGCGCCAACCGTCAGCACTGGAGACGCAGCGGCTGTCGAGGGTTAGAACAAACGCGCCGATTCCTGTTCGAGGTCGAGCAGGAATCGTTTGGCGTCGAGGCCGGCGGCAAAACCCGTAAGCGACCCGTTGGCCCCCACAACTCGATGGCAAGGAAGGATGATCGACACCGGGTTGCGACCGTTGGCGGCACCGATAGCCCGCACGGCCTTGGGGCGACCGAGCGAGGCGGCTTGCTCGCCATAGGTGGCGGTTTCGCCATAGGGAATCTGCGCCAGCGATTGCCAGGCCGCCACCTGAAACTCGGTGCCCCGCAGGTCGAGCGGAAGATCGAAGTCTTTCCGTTTGCCCTCGAAGTATTCGTCGAGTTGCTCGGCCGCTTTGGCGAGAACCGGATTGTCGGGCGATTCGAGCAGATCGTCGCCCAGGCGTACCCGGTCTGGCGGATCATCGGGCCACAACACGGCCACAAGCCCTTCGTCGGACGCGACGAGTTCGAGCGGCCCGAGGGGTGATTGGTAGGTGGAGCTGTACATGTCAGTGATCCTTGGTTGGGTACATACTGGCCCACAGGTGGTGGGCGGCATAGCTGCGCCAGGGCGACCAGGGCTCGGAGGCGCTTGTGAGTTCTTTGGCATCTTCGGGTAATCCGATAGCCGCTGCCGCTTTGCGCAGCACCAGATCGCCCACCGGGAAAACATCGGGATCTCCCAGCGCTCGCATGGCGATGATGTCGGCGGTCCACGGGCCGATGCCGGGCAGTGCCAGAAGATCGGCGCGAGTTGCTGCGCGATCGGCGCCGGTTGTGAGATCGAGTCGGTCTTCGATGACCGCCCGGGCAACTTCGGCGATGGTGCGTTGCCGAGATCGGGTTAGACCGGTCGGGCCGAGATCGGCTCCGGCGATCGTTTCGGCGCTGGGAAACAGGCGCCACTCGAGTAAGTCGGCGAAATTCACCGGGTCGCCGAACGCCTCGACCAGGCGCCCACCGAACGTTCGCCCCGCCGCAACGGAGACCTGCTGGCCAACGATGGTCATGATGGCCTGTTCGAACCCGTCGACCGCACCGGGGACCCGGAGACCGGGGTCGCGAAGCACCAGCTGTTGCAGCGGCGAATCAGCAAAGCACTCGCCAACCGAGACCGGGTCGGCATCGAGGTCGAGCAACCGTCGGATCCTGCTCACCGCTACCGACAGGTCGGCGAAGGCCGAAAGCTCAAACTCGCACCAGATGTGGTCGGTAAGGGGCGAGATCGTTACCAAACCCGGGCCGTTGGGCAGCCGGAGCGTCCGACGGATGGTGGCGGCGTCGACCCGCACGAGGCGTTCGGGCCCGTGGTCGGCGACCCATCCCATCAGCGGATCTGCGCTGAACGGGTAGCGAACGGGCAGTCGGAGCCCGATGGACCCACCGACGGTGTCGGCATCGGCGGAGCCAGCGCTCTTGCGGCGGCTTCGAAGCTCGGACGGGGTGAGGGCAAAGACCTCGCGCACCGTGTCATTGAACTGACGGATCGAACTGAATCCGGAAGCGAAGGCGATATCGCTGAATTTCATGTCGGTGGTCTCGATGAGCACCCGGCTGGCCTGAGCCCGTTGGGCCCGTGCAAGCGCGATAGGTGGCGCCCCGACCTCCTTCTGGAGCACGCGGTGCAGCGTTCGTTCGCTCACGGCAAGATCACTGGCCAACCCGGCAACACCGACCCGGTCGACCACTCCGTCGGCGATGAGCCGCATGGCCCGCCCTGCAAGATCGGCTCGAAGATCCCACTGCGGCGAGCCTGGGGACGCGTCCGGCCGGCACCGTTTACAAGCCCGAAGCC
>CAZGVQ010000382.1:0-4223 GCA_964529355.1 uncultured Acidimicrobiales bacterium | reverse complement strand
AGGTGAAGTCGTGCTCGCCCAGCAGCGGTGAAGTGGCCGCCCGCATGGCGCGATAGTCGAGCGGCTTCGGCACCTGCCAGGTGGTGGCTACCAGAAACGGATTGGGGATCGCACTGTTCCAAATGCGATACCGGTACGAACGCGACGTTGCGTCGAAGCGGGCGCTGAAGTCGGGCTCGGTTTGGGCGATGTCGCGAATCGCGAGGTGGGGGCGACACATCATGTTCATCGAATTCTGAAACTCGTCCAGGTCGGTGGTGGCTCGCACATCGAAGGAGACCACCTGCCCCCAGCCATGGACTCCCCTATCGGTTCGACCGGCGCAGATCAGTTTGATCTTGTGACCCAGAAACTTCTCGGCCGCCTCGCGGAGTGTGCCAGCAACGGTCGTGACGCCGACATTCTCGGCAAAGCCATGGAAGGGTGAGCCGTCGTAGGCAACCGTAGCCCGCACCCGAACAACCGCACCGGGCGTCTCGGCGAAATCCGTGGTGTCGTCGAACAGGCTCACGACTCAACTATCGGCCAAAACTCACCGGTCATGCCCACGCGGTCATGACCTTTCGCGAGCCGGCTAGTGCCTCAGGTGTTGGTGCCTTCGGTGTTACTCATGATCTCGGCGATCGGCTTGTCGGTACGACGAGCAACCATGCCAACAAAGTGGGTGCGCACGTCCATACCGTCGGGGTTGCTGAGCTCGTCTTCCGATCGTGATGCATCCGCAGCAGGAATTTCGACCGAGAAGCTCTCGGTTTGGGGCAGCCCACAGGTGTCGTCGTCGCAGGCCTGCCAACGCACCGTGCCGGTGATGCGCTGAACCACGGCGCCATCGTCGAGCGTGGTGAGTCTTCGGCTCAGCTGCGCGATCGGGATCCGAACCACAACGGCATTGCCGCCGTGTGTGTTCTCGAAGATATTGAGCGTCTCGCCTGTGGCGAGCGTGAGTGAACTGGTTGGCGGAAACACCGCATCTCGAACCAGGAGGCCAGGCTGTTCATCGATCTCGACCGTTGTGGCGACGAGTCCTTCGGGCACCGGCGGGCCGTAGAGGTGCTGGCCTTCGGGGATCGTGAGGCGAACCACCAGATCCCGGACGATGCCCGACCTCAGATCGTCGCCGTCGAGAAAAATGTCGACCATCACGTCGGTCGGAGCGGCTGACCCGGTCGGCGCCACCGGGAGATTGAGCTGCTGGCCGGTGGCTGCACGCAGGAGCTGGTCGGCCGAGACCCTGAAGTGAAGCCGGTCTTCGAAAAATTTGTGTGTAACGACCCCGTCGGCGTCGAGCACATAGCTCCCGGGAAAAGGAATCCCGTACCAGGGATGATCGTCGGGGTCGATCAGGGTGTTGAGGATGCCAATGCGCCGAATGATCTCGCTGTCGGGGTCCGAGAGCATCGGGATCGTCACACCATGGACGCGTGCGTAGTCGGCCAGCGCATCCTGCTCGTCATAGGAGAGCAGGTACAGGCGAACCCCGGCCGCCGCGAACTCAGCGGCGTGATTTTGCAGCTCGACCAGCTGCGAACGGCACGGTGGTCACCAGACCGCCGACCGGAAGAACACCACGACTGCCGGTTGGCCGTCGCGGTGGGCATGAAGGTCGATCATGTCCCCGGTGTGAGCTGGAGCAGCCAGGTCCGGAAAGACCGTGCCGATGTCGGGCCCGGTGGGGAATTCGCCCACCGGGTCCTGGCGCGGACCGACGCCGGGCTTGAAGGGCCCGAGTCCACCGTGTGCGTCCTCCCACAGGCCTGAGCGATGCTTCACCGCAATGGGATCGGCTTCGCGGAACGGCTGCTCCATCGTGGGTTGGCGGTTAGACCAGTTCGATTCGTGCCATTGGCGCCTTGTCGCCCGGACGAGGTCCGAGTTTCAGGATCCGGGTGTAGCCACCCGGACGATCGGCATATCGCGGGCCGATCTCGTCAAAGAGCTTCGAGGCCATTTCGCGGTCACCGAGGAACTTCACGACCTGGCGATGGTTGTGTACATCACCCTTCTTGGCCTTGGTGATCATCTTCTCGGCAATCGGCCGAACGGCCTTGGCCTTGGCTTCAGTGGTGACGATGCCCTCGGCAGCGATCAACGACGCTACGAGGTTCGCCATCATGGATTTCTGATGAGCGGAGCTGCCGCCAAAACGGCGCCCCTTCTTTGGACGTGCTGGCATGACTCAATCCCTCGACCGAAGTGAGAGGCCACGCTCGTCGAGCTTGACGATGACTTCGTCAAGGGACTTCTGACCAAAGTTGGTGATGGCAAGCAGGTCGTCCTCGGTCTTTTCGAGGAGTTCACCCACACTGTTAACCTGAGCCCGCTTGAGGCAGTTGCGGGGACGCTCAGAAAGCTCAAGATCCTCGATGGGAAGATCGAGATCGGGCGAACCGCTGGGAGCCTGAACAACTTCACCAAGCTCAAGGCCCTGAGGCTCATCGCTCATCTCTTCGACGAGCTGCACCAGCGTCCGGAGGGTCGCGCCAGCCGAGGCCAGAGCTTCCTGGGGTGAGATGGAACCGTCGGTCTGGATCTCAAGGGTCAGCAGATCGAAGTTGGTCGACTGCTCGACACGGGTCGGCTCAACCGACACCGCAACCCGACGCACGGGCGAGAAGATCGCATCGATCGGAATCACACCGATGGTGGGGTTCTCGATAGCCCGCTGCGAGGACACATAGCCACGGCCCTGCTCGACGGTGAGGTCGATGGCAAGACGGCCCTTGGTGTTGAGCGTCGCGATGGGAAGATCCGGGTTGAGGATCTCGATGTCGCTGTGCTCCTGAATGTCGCCAGCGGTGACATCGGCTGCTCCACGCACGTCGAGGCGCAGGGTTACCGGCTCCTCAGCGTGGCTGCGAATGACAACGTCTTTCAACGCCAGGATGACATCGGTGACGTCCTCGGTGACGCCGACAATGCTGTCGAACTCGTGCAGGGCATCGTCGAAACGAACCTGGGTGATAGCGGCGCCCGGCACTGACGAAAGCAGTGTGCGGCGCAGCGAGTTTCCAATGGTGTAGCCGAAGCCGGGTTCAAGTGGGCCTACTGCAAATGACTGCAGGTTGGCGTCCTCTTCTCCAACCGCTTCGACCGTCGGACGCTGAATTGTCAGCATGGTTTCTCCTCGGAACTTCGAAGTCGATCCCCTGGGGAGGGGGGTGTTTACTGGGTTAACGCACGCAGCCGGCGGCTACATGCAAGGGAGCTACTACTTGGAGTAGAGCTCGACGATGAGCTGCTCGCGGACCGGAACATCAATGTGCTCACGGAGCGGAAGCTCACGAACGGTGGCCTGGTTGTCGTCGTCGCCCATGTCGATCCACGGTGGGGCGGATCGATCGAGGACGTCTTTGTTCCACTGCACCGTGACCATGTCGCGGGCCTTGGGACGAAGCGTGACGACGTCTTCTTTTCGAAGGCGGTAGCTGGGAATGTTGACCCGTCGACCATTGACGTCGACGTGACCGTGGTTCACCAGCTGGCGAGCCTGGGGACGGGTTGCGCCCCATCCGGCGCGGTACACGACGTTGTCGAGGCGAAGCTCGAGGTACCGGAGCATGTTTTCGCCGGTGACGCCTTCGCGACGGTTGGCCTCTTCGTAGAGGTTGCGGAACTGTCGCTCGTTGAGGCCGTAGCTGAAGCGGGCCTTCTGCTTCTCCTGCAGCTGAAGCAGGTACTCAGAAACGTTTCCGCGGCGACGGGTACGACCGTGCTCGCCCGGTGGGTAGGGACGCTTGTCGAGAGCGGCGTTCTCGCCCTTGGTGCCCCAGATGTTGGTTCCGAGACGGCGTGAGACGCGGGCCTTTGGTCCGATATAACGAGACATTTTCAGACCCTCCGACGCTTGGGTGGGCGACAGCCGTTGTGCGGTACCGGCGTGACGTCTTTGATGCCGGTGACTTCGATGCCGGCATTCTGAATGGAACGAATTGCGGTTTCACGACCCGAACCCGGGCCCTTCACCTGCACGTCGACCTTGCGGACGCCGTGTTCCATCGCAGCACGGGCTGCCTTCTCGGCGGCCATTTGTGCGGCGAAAGGGGTGGACTTCCGTGAGCCCTTGAAGCCGACGTTTCCAGCCGACGCCCAGGACAGGATGTTTCCCTGCTGATCGCTGATGGCGATGATGGTGTTGTTGAACGAACTCTTGATGTGCGCGACGCCGTGGTTGACGTTCTTGCGCTCGCGCTTCTTGCGGCCTGGCGTTGCCATTACTTGAGGAC
>CAZGVQ010000381.1:0-4228 GCA_964529355.1 uncultured Acidimicrobiales bacterium | reverse complement strand
AACGACCGATCGTGACTCACCATGAGGATGGTGCTCTTGCAGGCGGCCAGCTCGCCCTCGAGCCACTCGCGGGTTGGGATGTCGAGATAGTTGTCGGGCTCGTCGAGCAGCAACACGTCGGCGCCCGAGTTGAGCAACAGGTCGAGCACCAGCCGCTTTCGCTCGCCGCCCGAAAGTTCGCTGACCAGCCGGGTGGACAGATCGTCGACGGCCGACTTCACGCTGCGCTGGGCCGCCATCTCCCACTGCACTTCGAGTTCGTAGCCGCCGCGGTCGCCCCACGCCGTGAGTGCCTCGGCGTAGCCCATGCCATCGTCGGTGCCATCGGCCATCGCCGCCTCGGCTGCGACCAACTCGCGGCCCGCATCGCGAAGCTGCGGCGGCGCCACCTCGATAAGCATCTGGCGGACCGTGTCGCTTGGTCTCGACATGCCCACGTCCTGGGTCATGGTGAGCACCGTGCCGGCGATATTGAACTCGCCGCCATCGGGTTCGAGTTCGTTGGAGAGGATCTTGAGGATCGTGCTCTTCCCGACCCCGTTGGGGCCGACGATCGCAGCGTGGTCACCCGGCTGGATCCCGAAGCTGATGTCGAAGAACAACGAGTCGGCACCGGGGTGGGCAAAGTCGAGTTCAGACACCACGATGCTGCCAAGAATGCTCACGACTGCTCCCTTCCTGTTTCGCTGTCTTCGTGCGTTTCGCGACGGCCCGTAATTGGCTCCTTGTCGCGTTGGGTGAGTCGGTACCGTAGCCCGTATGGACAGCCAGACCTTCGTCACTTTCGCGGCCGCGACGCTCGTGTTACTTCTTCTTCCCGGGCCAGCGGTCATGTACATCGTCGCCCGCAGCGCGTCGCAGGGACGGGCGGCGGGTCTGGTGTCGACGGCGGGAATCCACGCCGGCACGTTGGTGCATATTGCAGCTGCCATGATCGGCCTCTCGGCGGTGCTTGCCGCATCGGCCACAGCGTTTACCGTCGTGAAACTCATCGGAGCCGGCTACCTGGTCTGGCTCGGGGTCCAGACACTGCGCTCCTACCGCCGGTCCCGAAGCGTCCCCGGCGAATCGGTCGAGACACCTCGCGCTGCCATTGAGACCCGCTCGCTACGGCGGATCTTCGTCGATGGTTTCGTGCTCAACGTGCTCAACCCCAAGACGGCCATTTTCTTCTTGTCGTTTGTGCCCCAGTTCGTCGACCCGAGGTCGGCCCAACCGGCGGTGGATCTTGCGGTGCTCGGCGCGATCTTCATCGGTTTTGGTCTGTTGACCGATGGGTTCTACGCCGTCGCTGGCGGCTTCATCGGCCAGCGGCTCCGACGATCGCCACGACTGCAGCGCCGCACCGACCTGGTTGCCGGCAGCACCTACATCGGGCTCGGAGCGCTGACCGCGTTCTCGGGCAGTTCAGGCAACGCCGCCTAGGAAGAATAAGTTCCTGCCTGAGTAGGATTGTTGGTCTACAAGGCAGGGTTACTTAGGCATGACTTTTCTAAAGAACAATCCAATTGTCGGCGTCATCGGAGTCGCACTCGTGGCCGTCGTCCTCTGGTTGGCGTTCGGGTTCTTCGGGATCCAAGCCGCCTTCATCGACAACGAAGTGAGCGAGGGCGGCCCGATCTTCAACTCCACCGCGGAAGAACAGGCTGCGGTGTCGGGTACCGACGAGTTCCAGGAAGCGATGGAACTGGCCGAGGCGAACCGCACCGAGAGCGACGAGGCCATGATGGCGGGCGAGATCGTCACGCTCTACTCGGGTGATTTCATCGGCAACGCGAGGTACGACATCGCTGGCGTGGCCACCGTGCTCAACGATGGCACCGAACAACGGTTCCTTCGCTTCGAGGGCTTTGAGTCAAGCAACGGCCCCGACCTCAAGGTGTACCTGCGGGCCGAAAACGGCGACTTTGTGAGCCTGGGCGACCTCAAGGGCAACATCGGTGACCAGAACTATGAGATTCCCGCCGACGTCGACATCAGCAATTTCAGCATCGTCGATATCTGGTGTGAACGATTCGGGGTCGGTTTCGGTACTGCGCCGCTGAGTGCCGCCTAGCTCAGCCGCACTCGAAACCCGGCTAGCGCATCACGAACGGGTTCGCCATGGGCTCCGATGAGGTGTTTATCCAGACCGATTTGGTACGGGTGTAGTCGTAGATCACATCGAGACCTGCTTCTCGCCCGTACCCGCTCTGGCCAAACCCGCCGAAAGGCGAGATCGGCGAGATCACCCGGTACGTGTTGACCCACACGATGCCTGCCCGGATGGCTTTTGACACCCGGTGAGCACGAGCAACATCGGAGGTGAAAACCCCCGAACCCAACCCGAAGGCAGTGTCGTTGGCCAGGGCCACACCTTCATCTTCGGTATCGAATTTGAGCACCGACATTACGGGTCCAAACAACTCCACCTGCGTGCTGCGCACCGACTGGTCGGCACACCCCACCACAGTGGGCTGAAAGTACCAGCCGTCGTCGAGACCCTCGGGGCGTTGACCACCGGCGTGAATGGTGGCTCCCTGCTCGACCGATTCGGCCAACACGGCCTCGAGTCGATCACGCTGAGCCTCGGTGGCAAGTGGACCGACTTGGGTGTCGGCGTCGAGCGGATCGCCGATTCGTATCGCCGCGGCGCGCTCCTTGAGGCCTTCGAGGAACGAGTCGTAGATTCCGGCTTGCACGAACACCCGTGAACCGGCCACACAACTCTGGCCCGACGCGCCGAAGTTGCCGGCAACCGCTCCGTTGAGCGCTCCTTCAAGGTCGGCATCATCGAAGATGAGAATCGGCGACTTTCCGCCCAGCTCAAGCGAGACGTGGGCAAAGTTGTTGGCGGTGTTCTCCACCACTCGGCGGGCCGCATCGACACCACCGGTGAAGGCTACGCGAGCAACCCGGGGATGGCTGGTAAGCGCCCGGCCGCATGGTTCGCCGAATCCGGTGATCACATTGACCACGCCCGGCGGAAAGCCCGCCTCATCGACCACTTTGGCAAACTCCAACAGTGGCGCCGGCGCCTGCTCGGATGCCTTGATCACCACGGTGTTGCCAGCGGCCAGCGCTGGGCCGACCTTGGTGGCGGTGAGAAACATCTCGGCGTTCCAAGGCACCACGGCCGCAACCACACCAATGGGTTCACGGGTGGTGAACACATGCATGTCGGGTTTGTCGATAGGTAGTGTCGCACCCTGAATCTTGTCGGCGAGTCCGGCGTAGTACCGGTAGTAGTCCGATACGTACCCGGTTTGCGCCTGGGTCTCGGCGAGCAGCTTTCCGCTATCGGTGGTCTCGACGGTGCCGAGGTGCGATGCGTGCTCGGTCACCAGGTCGGCCAACCGGAAGAGCAGCTTGCCCCGCTCGGTCGCGGTCATCTCGGCCCATGGCCCGGTGGTGAGTGCCCGGTGGGCCGCTTCGACCGCCCGGTTGACGTCGGCCTCGGTCGCTGCGGGCGCCGTGCACCACCCTTCGCCGGTTGCAGGGTTGTGCGACGTGAAGCGGCCTCTGTCGGACGCTTCGCAGAATTCGCCATCGATGTAGGACTGGTAGTCGATCATGGTGACTCCTCAAGGAATGCCCGCACCGCGTCTACAAACGCAGGTGGGGCTTCGATTGGTGGAACGTGATGCAGCCCGGGCAGGACCTGGGCCGTTGCGTTGGGGATGGCGGTGGCCAGAGCATCGGTCATGGCTGGCGTCGAGCCGACATCGAGTTCGCCGGTGAGCACCAGGGTGGGTGCGGTGATGCGGGCGATATCGGCTGTTGCAATGTCGGTCTCGACGAAGAGACGGTACGCCTTCACGTAACCCGCAGGGTCTGCGGTCGAGAGTCTGGTTCGTACGGCCTCGACCCGGTCGGGGTTCGCGGCCTGCCAATCCCTGGTGAACCAGCGGTCGATGGCCAGGTCGGCAACCGGCGCCATGCCATCCTGCTCGGTGAGCGCAAGGCGTTGCATCGCGCCGGCGCGCTGGCTGTCGGTGCGGCCATGGACCGTGTTGCACAGCATCAGCCGGTTGATCCGGGTGGGGTGATCGAGAGCGGATTGCAGCGCGATGAGGCCCCCGAGTGACAGGCCCAGAAGGTCCACCTCGCCCACGCCGTGATGGTCGAGCACATCGATGAGTTGCGCGACAAAGTCGCCCAGCTTTCGGTCGCCGGGAGTATCGGGGCTCGATGCATGACCCAGAAGGTCGTAGCGGATCACCTGACGGTCGGCAGCGAGGTCGTCGAC
>CAZGVQ010000380.1:0-4239 GCA_964529355.1 uncultured Acidimicrobiales bacterium | reverse complement strand
GGGCAGGCCCGTTGTGCCCGAGGTGTACATGATCGTGATGACGTCGTCGTGGGTGAGCGAGGCCCGTGTGCCCGACTGTCCGTCGAACCCGGCAAGGGTCTGCTCGTAATCGCTGTCGACGGTGCCGCCGTCGATCTGGAGCAACTCGCCGATCGAGCATCGTTGCTGAAGTTCGGCCGCCGCCTCGGCAAACTCGATGTCGTGAATCAGCAGCGCGGGCGAGCTGTCGGTGAGGATGTACTCGAGCTCGGGCACGGTGAGCCGCCAGTTGAGCAGCACACAAATGACGCCGGTGCGGGCGCACGCAAACTGCACGTCGAAGAACTCGACACCGTTGTGGGCCAGTACTGCTACCCGGTCGCCGCGCCCGATCCCCAACGACTCCATGTAGGCCGCCATGGCATCGACCCGCCGGTCGAACTCGGCGTAGGTGAAGGATCGGTTGCTCCCAAGGTCGCGTATGGCTTCGTTGCCTGGACGATTCGCGGCGTGATGATCGATCCAGTCATAGGACCGGATATCGCCACGGCCCGCCGGCCTCGATGACGTCATTGCCTCCACCGCATTCAGATCGATCACGAACTCGCCGTCATCGGGAGTGGTTGGCTCCATGAGAATCCCCCTCTTGGTCAACAGGGGAAATGTACCAATTCACCTGCGCCGATGGCCAGAGTCAGGTGATCAGGGGATGATGTTGTCGTAGGCCCAGTCGCTGGCCAGTCGCCCCGCCAGCATCGAGAACCGGGACGGCGCACACAACGCGTAGTTGGTGTAGGCCGAATCAAACACCACCGAACGAGCCGCCAGGGCGTCAAGATGTGGCGTCTTGGCTACGGAGTTGCCGTAGGCCCCCAGAAACGAAGCCGCCTGCTGATCGACCTGGAGGAACAGGATGTTCGGAGTCTTCGATGCCATCGACCCAAGGTAACGCCCAACGCAGAGTCGCCCCAGCTCTTCGCCGTATGGTGTTGCAGCTATGGAGGACAACGCGACGAGCGACTTTGCCGACCTGAGTTTTGGAACTCAGATTCGCCCCTCGCCTTACACCGAGGCGGCGCTTCGCTGGGGAGCAACCGGTCTTTCGGTGTACAACCACATGTACATCCCCCGTGACTTCGGCGATCACGTGCAGAACTTCTGGAACCTGGTCAACGACGCGATTCTCTGCGATGTGGCGGTGGAGCGGCAGGTGGAAATCACCGGTCCCGACGCCGCCGAGTTCGCGCAACTCCTTTGCCCACGCGACCTCAGCACCTGCGACGTCGGCCAATGCAAGTACGTGATCCTCGTCGACCAGGACGGCGGCGTCATCAACGACCCCATTATGTTGAAGCTGGCCGAGGATCACTATTGGTTCTCGATCGCTGACAGCGACGTGATCCTCTGGGCCAAAGGTGTGGCGGTCAACGCTGGCTTCGACGTGACGATTCGCGAACCCGACGTGTCGCCACTTCAGCTTCAGGGCCCCAAATCGCGCGACATCCTCTGCGCGGCGTTTGGCGAGCAGTTCCGCGATCTGCGCTACTACCGCTTTGTCGAGCACGAGTGGGATGGCGTGCCGCTGGTGATCTCGCGCACCGGCTGGTCGAGCGAGCTGGGCTATGAGATCTTCCTGCGCGACGGATCGGCCGGCGATCGCCTGTGGGAGCACATCATGAGCGTGGGTGAACCGCTGGGCTTGCACCCCGGTCACACGTCGAGCATCCGCCGTATTGAGGGTGCGATGTTGTCGTACCAGGCCGACATGGATCTGTCGGTAAACCCGTTCGAGCTGGGCATGGATCGCCTGATCGATCTCGACATGGAGGCCGATTTCATCGGTAAGGCGGCGCTGCGCAGGATTTCCGACGCCGGGGTAAGCCGCAACTTCGTGGGCCTGAGCATCGATGGTCCCGCGTTGGTTGGGTCGAACCCCTCGAACTGGCCGGTTCGCCTCGAGGGCGAGGTCGTCGGCTACATCACCTCGGCGGTTCACTCGCCCCGGTTGGAGCAGAACATCGCGCTGGCCATCGTCGATGCTGCTGCTGCACCCCTCGAAACAAGGCTCGAGGTCGACATGGGTCAGGAGCAGCGAGCCGCCACGGTGGTCGAGAAACCGTTCTATGACCCCAAGAAGAAGCTGGCCTCGTCCGGCTAGGAGCCCGCGGAGAATCCAATGTTGCCCAACGGAAACATGTTGAAAAGCGAGAAACGAAATGCTGACCCGCGCCGCGGGGTTGATGGAACTATGCCGAGAACGTATCCAGCAAGCAGGTTTGAGCCGGCCCAGAAGCGGGTCCGAGCAGTGCGAGATGGTCAGACCATCGTCGACACCAACAACGCGATGTTGGTGTGGGAGCACCCGTACTATCCGCGCTACTTCTTTCCCGCGGCCGATGTGGCCGACCAGTCCCACGACACCTCGGGCATTGGCGACATCGAAGGGTATGTCGCCCTGCAATGGGCCGACTTGGACGCGTGGTTCGAGGAGGACGAAGAGGTCTTTGTGCATCCGCGTAGCCCGTACGTTCGGGTCGATGCCCTTCGTAGCTCGCGTACGGTCCGGGTCGAAGTCGATGGCCAGGTGGTGGCCGAATCGTCGTCACCCGTCGTGCTCTTTGAAACCGGACTGCCGGCCCGCTACTACCTGCCAGCACTCGACGTTCGTCGCGACCTGCTGACCCCAACCGACCTTGCGACGTCGTGCCCCTATAAGGGAACAGCGCGGTACTGGTCGGTGGGCGAGCACGACAACATCGTGTGGTCCTACCCATCGCCGTTGCCCGAGAGCCGACCGGTGCAGGGGCTCATGTGCTTCTACAACGAGAAGGTCGACATGTATCTCGACGGTGAGTTGGTCGAGAAGCCGGTGACGCCGTTTAGCTAGCAGTCGTTAGGCGGTCCATTCTTCGACCATGCGGTGCTTGGGCGACCAACCGGTTGCTGAGGCAAAGGCGTCCGAGGAAATCCGTTGTGAGCGGGCAATCGTTTCTACTGGAGGGCCGCCGAGCTTCACCAGCGCTGCGGGCAAGCCTCGCAGCCGCCTCCTCTTTCCGAACGCAGAGGCCAACGCACTCATATGGTCGGCTCGGCGCACGGGGTCGGGCTCGGCCACGTTGTAGATGCCGGCCGGCGCATCGAGCGCTGCCAGCACTGCGGTGGCCGCATCGTCGATATGTACCCAGGAGATGAAGGCATCCGGTCCGCCCGGCAACCCAAAGACCCCCATGCGTGCGGCCCGGAACAGGTCGGCGTTGTGGCCGCTGTCGTCAGCCGAGAACATCGCGAAGCGCAATGCGACCCCATCGACCGACGCAGCGGTCGCCTCGGCGGCTGCAACCGACTCGGTCGCGCTGCTGTAGGTGCGTTCGACCGACTCGTCGATCCACTCGTCGCCGCGGTCGACGTAGGGAAACGTGATCGACTCGCCGACATAACGATCGCCGCTGGCCAGACCCGCTGCCAGGTTGGCGGCGGCCTCGGTGCGTATGCGGTCGTTCATCAACCAGTTCTTCTTGAGACCTGCTGCAGGTCCGGTGGGGATGGCCGTTGCGATGTTCACCACGGCGTCGAATGGCTCCACGGCTTCGGCAACCGCCGCAGCGTCGAAGAGGTCGACGGTGACGGCGGTGGCCCCAACGTTGCCCACCGCTTCGGCGGCTGCGGGGTTGCGGGTGTTCACGGTGACGTCGTGGCCCGCTTCGACCAGCAGGGGAGTCACCCTGCGCCCGAGCACACCGGTGCCGCCGGCGAGGAAGATCTTGCGGCCGCTCATGTGGCGAGGTGTCGGCGGGTCATCCCGGCGATCAAAATCGGCAACAAGGCGAACAGGGCCAGTCCGCTCAGGCTGATGACCAGATCACCGTTGGTGAGCCCGTCGCGTTCGACCAGGTGATAGATGAGGTGCGGTACCGCCCATACGAATGCTGCGCCGGCTGCCACCAGCACCAGGTCGTGGCGCAGCAGCACCGCGGCAGCCACTAGAAGAACCACCAGCGACAGGTTCAACGCGCCGACGTCGCGAATCAGGTGCTCGTTGTAGGGGCCGTCGACCGATACCCACGATCGGCCGAGGCCAGGAAAGTCGTCGTAGAACGACTGCGGCGCAAACAGTGCCCACACGCCGATCTGGGTCGAGACCAATGCGAGATATCCGAGGGCAATCCGGATGGCGGTAGAAGGCGACATGCTTTCAGTCTATGGTGAGGTGGTAGCCTCATCCAGACCACTATGTTTGTTTAAAACAGACCACTTTCCCTC
>CAZGVQ010000379.1:0-4243 GCA_964529355.1 uncultured Acidimicrobiales bacterium | reverse complement strand
GTGTTCTGGTCGATGATGATGCCGTTGCCGTCGGTGATGATGTCTTCGCCGCAGAATCCGCAGAAGACCCGGTTTTCGTTTTCGTAGAGGATGTTGCCGACGATGTAGTTGCTGTAGCCGGCGGCGTCGTCGGGGAAGCCGTGGTCTTCGAGGCGCCAGTACGAGATGCCGGAGCCTTGGTTGGAGTCCCAGAGGGCGTTGCCGTGCACGGTGTTGTTGAAGACGAACAGGTGTGAGCTGCCGCGGGTGCCGAATCCGCCGGTGGGGAAGCCGTGTATTTCGTTGTCGGCGATCATGACGTGATGCGAGCGGGCCACGACGACGCCGTAGCCGAAGGAGTTCTCGGCGCTGAACCCGACGCCGCGCATTTCGAAGCCTTGGACTTCGATGTAGTCGGCGGTGATCTCGAATGCGCTTGTGACGGTGGCTTGGACGACGGGGCGGTGTCCGGGGAATGCCCGGTAGCGGATCCAGTTGGCTGCGGTGCCTGGGACCTCGAGGACAAAGTGGGCGGCGCCGCGCTCGGCGAGTCCGTCGGTTTCGTCATAGATGCCGTCCATCACCCAGAACACGTCGCCGGCTTTTTGGGCCTGAACGGCTCGACCGATGGTCTGCCACGGTGTTTCGGGGGTCTGTCCGTCGTTGTCATTGCTGCCATCGGGGCTGATGAAGAAATGGTTTTCGGCCGCAGGGTCGGGTTCGATATCGGGCAACAACGAAACCTCACCCGTACCCGCCGGCACTCCACCACCAGTAGGAATCAACGCATCCACCGGCAACGGCTCAACACCACCAACACCATCGCCACACGCCGCCGCCAGCAGCGCGAAGACTGAAACAAGCACGACGAACGACAAGCGACGCATGCGCGACAGGGGTGGAAATGTACTGGGGGGATTCATGGCCTCTAGTTCACCGTACTGACCAAATCGGCGTCAGAGGGAGCGGGCTTAGCGTTTCGAAGCCGAGACGCGGCAATCCATAGCGCAATGGCGAAGGCGGTTTCGGCACCCAACGTGGTTCCCACGGCTCCCCGCCAGGAGTACCGGGGAATGAAGTAGAGGTTGAGGAGAAGGTTCAGGAGCATTGCCCCAACCATGATGATGAGGCGAGTGTTGTGACGATCGCTGCCGGTCAGCGCGTTGGCAGGAAACATCTGTAGTCCACGGAGCAGGGGCAGCAGCGCAACAAATTGCAGCACCATGGCGACGTCTTCGAACTTCTCAGAGTCATCGGTGAACCAGAACACCGTCGAGATGATCTCGGGCAGAAAGGGCGCCAGCACGAAGATGATGATGCCGACAACGAGGCCATAGCTGGCCGAGCGGATGGTTAGTCTCTTGGCGAACTGGTATGCCTCGGCGGGATTCCGGGCGCCCTTTTCGAAGAACGAAGCATCGGTCGCTCGGGCCATCGCCATGATGGGAAGCACCGAAATGGTCGCGATGCGGTAGGCGATGGAGTAAAAGCCCGCGGCCTCGACGAACCTGTAGCGGGTAAGCAGGGGTCGATCGATGCTGTCGAGCACGCCATCACTGGTGGCCGACAGGACGAAGGGCAAGCCCATCCGGATGTCGGCAATCGTGGGTGGGTTAAACCTGGTCTTGACACCGAAGGACCGCTGAATGATCGAGAGCGATCCGAGTGATCCGAGCGCGGCGCCGCCGATTGCCCACCATGCCCAGCTGTCGAGCGTCCCTTCGCCCATGATCGTGAAGCCGATCAGGCTGATGACCCGCAGGCCGGCGAACGTGAGCTTTGACTTCGCGCCGACCTCGAGCCGGCGCATGGCCTGGCTTGCCTGCGTGGCCGACTCAGCCAGCCAGAAGCACAGCGTCTGCGAAAGGGTGATGAGCACAAAGGTGCGCGCCGACACCTGGGGGACAAACAAGGTGCGGAACCCCAAGAGGATGACCGTGCCGATCAGCGTGCCAAGAACAACCGTGGTGACGGCTCGCTGCCATTCGGGCTCGAGCGGCATGCCGCGCGCGACGCGTCGGATCATCAGCACGTGTCCGCCGAGGTGGGCGAAGTTGGCCATGATCATCGCCATGGCGACCGTTGCGCTGTACAGACCGAACTGGCTGGTATCGAGCACCAGCGCGAGTCCGAGGAAGATGCCGAGGCTTACGACAAGCTGACCGCCTTCGGCTGCCAGGCCCCAGAGCGCGTTGCGTCCAGACTCCGACGATGCATCATTGCGAAGTGCAGCGAGCCTGCTCATAGGTGCCTGTCGGACTAGGAGGGGTGGTCGTGAGCCTTGTTTGCAGCGATGTTGCCAGCAGCAACGTGATAGCCCAGCACGTCTTGGCCCGCCGCAGCCCGTATCTGACCGATACCAATCAGTGAGGTCTTGAGGCCGCGTAGGACGCCGCTCTGACCTTGTTTACCAGCGTAGAGCACCGCTCGTGCAGCGCCCAACGGGAGTTTCGCCAAGCCCTCGAGCAGATGATGCAGGCGAATCTTGTTTCGCTCGGTGTCCGACGTGGCAAAGGCCAAGTCGACAATTGCGAGGGTGTTGCCATCGCGTTGGAGGCGGTTGACCACCGTGCCCAGCTGCATCCGGTCGGGCGGCACCCACTCGGTGGTCATGCCACCGGTGGACTGCACCAGCTTGAACTCGCCACGCACCAATCGATGCCCGAGATGGTGATCCTCTCCGCCGGTCTTGCTGAAGCGGTCATCAAAGAGCGGTCCGAGGTCCTCGACCAAAGCCGTGCGAAGGAGCAAATTGTTGGTCGAGACGTACTCGGTGTCTGCCTGGTCGACCGAGTCTGGTGTGAAGTCATACACCCCGGAGTCCGCGAGCCACGCCGGAGGGCTTGCCTCGAAGGCAAAGGTGGTGTTGCCGACAACGGCATCGGCGGAGGTCGCGATCTGGGTGCCGGCGAGTTCGGCAAGCCATTGGGGTGATGCCTCCTCGTCGTCATCGATAAAGGCCAACCATGCCGATCCGGCCTCGATCGAAGCGTCGACCGCCCGATTGCGGGCCACCGACAGGCCGGTGTTCTGTTCGGCCACGTAGGTAAGGCCTGGAAGCCGGTCGAGCCACTCATCGACGACTGGCTTGGCCGACCCGGCGGGGTCGTTGTCGACCACCACCGTGTGCGCCCATGTCCAGGGATCCGGTTGGCTTACGTCGGTAAGACTTTCGAAGAGCCGAGCCAACTTGCGGGGTCGTTGGTAGGTGATGACACCCACCGTCAGGTTTCCCATCAGCTGATAGTCATCGCAGCTGGCGAGCGAGATGAGGCGCCGGTGGCAGCTCTTCGTCGTTGTTCTCGAGCACGCGGCGCGAAAGTCGTGCGCCGTGCACCGACGCCACAACAAGCAGCGGCCAGAAGATGGTGCGACCAGCCACACCTGACTCGGTAACCGAGATCATCATCAGCATCGAGAAGAAACCAAGCGGCCAGAGCCCGATGGCTCCGTCGACGTATCGCACATGGCGGGAGGCTCGGACGATCCCGCGCCCAACCAGAATCACGAGGGGGATGAACCCCAGCACTCCGAGCGACAAGAACATGTCGAGAAAAACGTTATGGGCGGTGGGTGGAAGCCAATCGTGGCGAATCCAGATCTCATGTGATGGGCTGAACCAACCACCCCAGTACGCTTCCCAACCGAAGCCGGTTACCGGTCGACCGACTCCCTGGGCGATGAGATCCTCCCAAAGGACCGTGCGGCCGGTGAGGGTGACATCGCGATCGAGGGCCCGGGTGATTTGTCCGAGGCTGGCCGTGGCCACCGCGATCCCGAAGGTCGCCCCGCCGAAGAGCGACACGGCAACCGCGCCGTAGAGCGTCTTCCGGGCGCGGAACGCCTGATAGATGATGAGGAAAAACGGCGTGATGAGGAAACTCGCCAGTGAGGTCTTTGAGCCGGTGCCGAGCACCAAAGGCAACTGCAACGCGAGGAACAAGGCGTAGACGAGGCGCATCGATCGGTGCTCGCGGTACGCAACGGAGAACACCAGGGCCGAGAGCACCGAGAGGCGGCCCAGAACGTTTCGCTGCGAGGTGATTCCGGTCCAGTTGGCGTCGACGCTGAGGTCGATGCCGTATTGGGGTAATGCAAAGACCCAGAGGTAGTTGAACAACGTGCCGAGGATGAGCACATAGGCGAGCATCCGATTGATTCGAGCGAGGTCGTACCGGACGACGAGGTAGTAGCCCACGAGTGTCGCGATCGCGAACGCGCCGAAACGACGCACCGTCTGCACCGCATCGGGGCTCCAGAGCAC
>CAZGVQ010000378.1:0-4245 GCA_964529355.1 uncultured Acidimicrobiales bacterium | reverse complement strand
AAGGCCGATAGCGAAGCGCAGAGCGAAGGAGCGCAGCGACGAGAGCGACCAGAATCACAGCAAACTGCGTACGTAGTCGCTGGCTTCTGACTTTTCGATTCTTGGGTCTGGATCGAGTTTCCAGTCGATGTCGTAGCCGAACTCGGCGAGAAAGTTGTGGGTCGCTGGTTCGAGGACGAGCTGGTCGGCGGGGGTGAGCCAGTGGCGCCAGGAACCGGCGGCCTTACTGCGCGACACCCGAGCCAGTTCGCCACTGATGTGGGGCTGCGCGAGCTCCGCAACGCCCAACTGAGCGGCCAACTCGTCGTTGTTGCCGGCCACGAAGTCCTCGTACTTCACGAGCGTCCAGTCACTTCCTTGGTTGCGCCAGAAGCTGCGCGCCCGCTGGGTCGACCGCACGGCGTTGCTCAGCAGGTCGATGCCCGTGAGCTTCCAGTACACGTGGTGGAGCACAAGGAGCGAGACCGAACGGGGCTCGCTCTCCTTCATTTCCAGCAGATCGAGAAACGGCTGCATCGTGGACTCGTCTTTGGCCTCGGCGCGGCCATAGACGTCATAGAGCAGCGAGCTGATGATGCGATCGCGAGGATCGCGCACGATGAAGAGCCGATGGTCGAACTGGGGATAGGCCACCGCCTCTTCGCGGTCGTGGGGCCCAAACAGTTTCTTGACCACGAGCGGGTCAGGGGTGAGGTCGACATCGTTGAGGACCTCGGGTTCGAGCACCTCGGTGACGTCGTTGACGCCGGGAGTCTGCCCAAGGGCTTCGCTCAACGATCGCATGAGCGCCGTCGTCCCTGATTTTGCCTGTCCAAATACCAGAACGCGCATGCCGTTAGCTGTCGATGGGGTCGAGGCCGAGCCCATCGATGGGCACCACAGGGCGCTCGGGAGCATCGAGGAGATACGGGTCGTAGTGGCGCGAGCTCATGTAGGCGCCGGGCGCGACCTGGTAGGGCTTGAAGTGTTTGGTGAAGTTCACGTAGTTGGGCTCTACCGAAAGCGGCATGTAGTGCACCACGATGCTGCGCCGGGTCGCGGCTTCGTTGGTCTGCTTGGAGCCTCCGTGGGCGAGGTCGGCATGCCAGAGCAGAACATCGCCGCGTTTGGGGAGAAAGCTGGCCCTGTCGATGCCCCGCTCGGCAGCCTGGCTATCTAGGCCGGCCAGAAACTCCTGGTGCATCGGTTGGCCGTCGCGCCCGATGTTCCACGACTTCGAGGGTTCTTCGGGGGTCCCGAACAGAAATTCGTCGAACCGGTGGCTTCCCGGGTAGTACACGAGCTCCCCGTTGCCCTCCTCGACGTCTTCAAGCGCGATCCATGCGGCGGCGATTCGGACCGGCTCGCTGGCCACCACATATGCGGTGTCCTGATGGATCCGCTGCTGGGAGCCCCGCTCGAAGAACAGCGACTGAAAGGCCAGGGGTTCTTCGTCGAACACGGCGGCCAAGAAATCGCGGATTTCGGGCACGAACGCTGCGAGTTGGGCGCTGGCGGCGTTGACGATGGGGTCGACGATGCGCCGTCGCCCATCGGCCGGAAACTGATGAGCCCACTTGAGGCCCATCTTGGGATTGCGACCCAGAAACCCGCTGCCGGGCTCCCATGCCGACTCGACCTCATCGTCGATGGCCTCCAGGAGTTCCTCGGGTACAACGCCGCGCATGATGACGTAGCCGTCGCGCGCAAAGATCTCGATCTGGCCCGCGAGCTCTTCGGAAAGTCGACCATCGGCCAAACGGGCAGCGAGCTCGTCGGCGTAACGATCGGAGTCGATCCAGTTGCCGCCGAAACGGCTGTGGTAGGTGAGATCTTCGGTGTGCATGTGCTGGAGGTTCTGGGTTTGGCCTCTACGAGGCTTGTGGACTGGCGGCGCCGGTTCGCTTGAGAACCGCGGCCGGAAGCGGGGCCAGGTCATAGGTTGGTGGTTCGCCTACCGATCTCCAACTGTCCAGGGTTCGGCCCAGCAGTGATTCGAGGTCGTCGACGACTGTGCCAAACACGCTATCGGTCATCGGTTGGACTGAAGCAGCCTCGAGCGATCTGGTCCACTGCGCCTGCCGACCTCTGGCCTCGGCGATCTGCGCGCTGGTTGGCCCAAGGATGACCTCGGACAGTTCGGGGCGCGACGTGAACACCAGCGCATCGGCGTCGGCCACCATCGGCCCCTGATCGGTTTCGAGGACCTGGCCCCGCTCGATCACCTGGTAATGCGATGCCATTCCCCGATTCGACCACCGCGACTCCACGCCGTCGATGGTGATGCCCAGGTGGTCCCCCACCAGGCGCGCCGCGACCAGCGGGTCGGCCACCAGATCATCCTCATAGATAAGGGTCATTCCCCGATCGCCAAAGTCGTTCTGAAAGCGTCGGACGACCCGCACATAGTCGACATCGATGAGGGGATGATCGAACGTTTCTTCGAACCCGACATCGAACTTCGCTCGGAGAAGCTGATGGTTGTAGTGCGACCACGCTCGGATGAGCGGCTGTCGAAGCACCAGAATGCCCTTGGTGTCGGCACCACAAAGCTCGTGGATCCGGTCATAGGACTTTGGGTTGCGGAAGTAGCTCGGTGTGATGTCGCCAACCAGGCGCTGGCCTTCCCAGGTGTTGTACCGGTCGCGGTACCAGTCGATGCCACGATCGAACTCCCGGTTGAAAAAGAAGTGCTCCTTGAACCGCCCGAGGTACACGTCGGGGTGCTGGTCGAGCATGCGATGCAGCGACGTGGTGCCGCACTTCTCGACGCCGACGCAGACAAAGGAGGGCATCGGCGCGGATGCTGCCTCGCCTATGGTGTCGGCGGCCATCTCAGAACTTCTCGAAGTGGTAGCCGTACTCCTCGACCACCGACGCAGTGATGGTGCGAACCAGCGCGATGGTCTCGGCCTCGAGTACCCGCTCGAACTGGTTGGCCTCGGGCTTCACCCCCGAAAGTTCGCTCCCGTCGGGCGTCTCGACTCCGACGAACTCGCAGATGGCGTCGACCTCGGTGACCGGGCGATGGGTGAGGTCTTCATAGGAGACCGACACCATTCGGTGCGGATTCGCAGCTCGAAAAGTCTCGGCGATGATGACCGACTCGCGCCAATAGTTGGCTGCCGCGACCGGGTCGGGAAGCGACATGACCTTGCCGACCTTGAGACTGGCAACAACGTTGAGGGGGTTGCGGTACAGGTGCACAAAGCGACTCTGCGGATAGTCATGCGCCAGCATCGACAGCCCAAAGACGTTCTGCGGGGTCTTGTCGAACCATCGAGCGCCCGCTGGTGCACCCAGCTTCTCGAGATACAACGCGAGATACCCGTCGGTGAACTCGCGTCGCGAGTGCGAGCGGTCAAAGAGGTCGATGACCTCTTCTTCGGTGATGCCGTCGAGGTCGCGATGACGTTCGAGGGTCTTGTTCTTGAGGTACTGCCGTTGGTACTGGGGGGTCCGGTAGGGCTGGCCCCACCGATAGAAGTGGGTTTCCTCGGGGCAGTACAGCCCGGGGACCGAGCGCAAGAGATCTCGCAGCATGGTGGTGCCGCTACGGGGACTGCCGAGAATGAAGAATGGCGGATACTGCGCTGCTGGAGCGGCTGGCGAAGACGATGGTTCCATGAAGCGCGTCAGGCGCCCTTCGACCGAAGCAGGTCGGAGTACAAGGTCCGGTAGTCGCCGCCCATCTCGTCGACGGTGCGCACATTGGCCACCGTGGCTTCGGCGGCGAGGTTGGTATAGCCGGTGCGGTCGCGTGCGGTGCTCACCGCCAACTCGATGATGTGTTGCGGATCGAGCGTGGAGGCAATGACGCCACCTCCATGGCGTCGTACCCGCTCAGCGGGCGCCCCAAGCGGACCGACGAGCACGGGAACACCGTTGGCCCACGCCTCGGACACCACATAACAATGGGTTTCGGCCCAGATCGAGAACACCCCGATGAAGGTGGGCCGCAGGATCGCCAGATGCGCAGAAAGTTCGTCGCGCTTGTACTTGCCGTAGGACCGGATGGCCCCCTCGTAGCCGGGCTCGACGTCGCCCAACAGTTCGATCTCGACGTTGTGTTCGCTCCCCGCCCTGGCCAGCTCTGCGGCGAGTCCGGCGCCCTTTGACTCGTTGATGGCGCCGACGAGAAGGATCTTGAGCGGCTCATCGTCTCTGGGGCTGCGATTGAGCACGCTCGTCCGGTCAAAGTCGCGGCCGTGTTCGATCACACTGATCTTGCGGGCCAACGACGGCCCGAAGATGCGACTGAAGTGC
>CAZGVQ010000377.1:0-4248 GCA_964529355.1 uncultured Acidimicrobiales bacterium | reverse complement strand
CTAAAGCTGAGGATAAAGGCATCCAGGCCCAAAGTTGGGCTCAGCCTCCGGAGTCTTTACCCGAAATTGTCACTGGGTGACCTGATCAGAGATGTCTCAGACCGACGAAAGGAGCCGGTAGCGTGCGAACTGTGAGAATTCTTGTTGTGGACGATGAAGTCGACCTGGCCGATGCAGTCGCGCGTGGACTCCGGCGCGAGGGCTACGCCGTCGACATTTCCCACGACGGCAACGACGCGTTCGATAAGGCTCGGCTCAACGCCTATGACCTGATCTGTTTGGACCTCACCATGCCCGGCATCGATGGGCTCGAGGTCTGCCGGCGTATTCGAACTTCCGCCGAGCTCATCGATCAGCCTCGCATCCTGATGCTGACCGCCCGTGATGGTGTGGACGACCGGGTCACCGGACTCGACCAGGGTGCCGACGACTACCTCGTGAAGCCCTTCGCCTTTGCCGAGTTGGCCGCGAGGGTTCGTACGCTTATGCGCCGCGAGGCCAGCCAGTCGAGTGCGGTGCTGGAGGTCGGCGAACTCTCGCTCGACACCAGCCGCCATCGTGCGGTGCGCGGCGAGGTCGAGCTGTCGCTCACCGCCAAGGAGTTTGCGCTGTTGCGTTATTTCATGAGCAAGCCCGATCAGGTGATCAGCCAGGAAGAACTTCTCGAGCACGTCTGGGACGAGCACGCTGACCCCTTCACGAACACTGTTCGCGTTACCGTTGGTACCTTGCGCAAGAAGCTCCAGAGCGATGAGTCGCAGCCCCATCTGATCGAGACGGTCATCGGTAAGGGCTACCGTCTTCTGCCCGGACCGGCCTGATCGTGGTCGATCACGCCCCGGGAGCGGGGAACGTTACGCGCTCGCTGCGCTTCGGGCAGCGTATGGCCGAGCGAATGCCACCGTGGCTTGGGTCGATCCGCGTTCGCCTGACGCTGCTGTACTCGATCCTGCTGTTCGGACTCGCCTCCATCGTGGTCGGTGGCATCTACGCCGGGTTTGCCCGCGAGCTCAACGACCAGCCGATCTCACGACTCGAGCAGCAATACGTGATGGTGCCGGCGGACGACGGCGTTGTCGTGACGAGCCAGGAAGTGGAACGGATCGACCCCCTGGCGGCGTTCGAGCGGCAGGTCAACCAGCGGGCGCTCGACAAGTTGCGGCAGTACTCGTTCGGAGCGTTGGCACTGCTGTTTATCGGGAGTCTCGCGGTCGGCTGGTTTGTGGCCGACATGGTGCTCCGCCCTATTGGTCGCATTACCGGGGTGGCGCGCGACATCAGCGCCACCGACCTGAACCGGCGCATCAATCTGCGCGGTCCCAACGATGAGTTGCGGCAATTGGCCGACACCTTCGATGACATGATCGGCCGGCTCGATTCCGCATTCGAGGGGCAGAAACACTTCATCCAGGAAGCCTCCCACGAGCTACGTAACCCGCTCGCCGTGATTCGCACCAACGTCGACGTGGTTCTCGACGATCCAAATGCCGATATCGAGGATCATCGCGAAGTCGGGACTGTTGTACGCAACGCAGCCGAACGGATGACCGTGCTGGTCGATGACCTCCTGCTGTCGGCCCGATACGAGTCGCCCGAGCTTCGGCGGGAAGTGGTCAACCTCCGCGAACTCGTCGAGAACGCCACCAACGAGTTTGGGGCGGCCGCGACGGCAGAAGGCATCACGGTCGAGGATCACACCACCGGGGCTGGCGACCTTGTGGTTTCTGGCGACTCGCGGGCCTTGCAGCGGGCAGTGTCAAACCTCATCGTGAACGCAATCCGTCACGTCCCAGCCGGCGGACGTATCTCGGTCTCGACCGGCGAAGCCGGAAGTTGGCGTTGGGTGGCCGTCGAGGATGACGGTTCCGGAATCGCACCGGGCGACCTCGACCGCATATTCAGCCGGTTTCACCGGGGTGGCGGACCATCGACTCGCCAGGACACCCGCACCGGCCTGGGCCTTACCATTGTCCGCCAGGTGTCCGAATCTCACCGCGGCTGCGTAACCGTGCGCTCCGAGGTGGGCGAAGGATCGCTCTTCACCATCTGGCTTCCTACGGCAAAAACCGAAGCGGGAGAGTCCCCACCGCCGCGGGGTACTTCGGTGCTTCACGGCTGGGGCTAGGCAACGGCCAATACCTTCTGAGCCGCGAATACCCGCCGATGGGAATCTTTACAGAGTCTTGTTCGTTCCCTTACCGACCCCTTAAGCGGCGAACCGTAAAGTGACCTCCATGGATTACCCATCTCCGTACAATCCAAACCCCTCAAACGAACCGGCTCCCGCGGCCGGGCCAACCTGGAATCCACCGCAACCGCCGCCGATGCCCCCGCAGAGCGACCCGGGCTCGTTTGCGCCACCATCTGCCCCGCCGGCCGCCCCGCCAAGCGCCCCGCCTTATGCCGCGCCCGGAGCTCCGCTGCCTGCGCCTGGCGTTGGTGACCCCATGGCCGCCGCGCCTGTTGGGCAACCGGCTCCCGATCTCCCGCCTGAGCCCGCATCAGCGCCGAAGGGTCGGCGCCTGCCGGCACTCTTTCTCGGACTGATCCTGGGTGGACTCCTCACCGCAGGTGGATTCTGGCTCGGCCAGCAACAAGCGGACGATCCGCCGCCGGTCGCGACCGGCGCCAACAGCGGAGCCATCATTCAAGACGATGTTCCCGCCACCGACGACGACGATGATGGCGAAGATCAGCCAGCCACCGCACCGCCGGCAGCTCTGGTAGATGAAGACGTACAGGAGCCCGTTGCCGCAGTGGCGAGCGTTCTTGCTCCCTCGGTGGTTGGCGTCTCCAACCAGCTCGGCGAGGGGTCGGGTGTCGCCTACACGCCGAACCGGCTCATCACCAACGCTCATGTTGTCGGCGACTTCACCGACGTCCAGATCCTTCTTGAAGATGGTCGAATCTTTGACGGCACGGTGCTGGGCACCGACGAGTCCCGCGACGTAGCCGTCGTCGAACTCGACGAAGACGTCCTCACCCCAGCGGTGTTTGCGCCATCGAGTTCGGTCGAAGTCGGACAGCTGGCAGTTGCGGTCGGTAGCCCGTTCGGCCTTGAGCAGACCGTCACCGCCGGAATCGTCTCAGCGGTAGATCGAGTTGTCGAGAACGACCTGAGCGGCGAAGTCCGCCTCGTTGCCATGGTGCAAACCGATGCACCCATCAACCCGGGTAACTCGGGCGGCGCGCTCGCCGATCGAGAAGGTCGGGTCATCGGCATGAACACCTCAATCCGGACCGCCGGTGGCGTCAACGCCAGCGTCGGCATCGGCTTCGCTGTCCCCTCCGACACCATGTTGCTCATCGCCGAGCGCATCGTCGAAGGCCTGTCGCTCGAAACCGGATTCCTCGGTGTGCAGCTGCAGAACTCCGTCGTCGACCCGGTGGGCGCAATGGTCACCGATGTCAACGCCGACAGCGCCGCCGAGCGGGCCGGTATCGAAGTTGACGACATCATCATCGAGGTTGGCGGTCGTCCCATCGACGACACCGGCTCCCTGGCTGCAGCGATTCAGATCCGGAACCCCGGAGAATCGGTGGAGATCGTGGTGTCCCGAGATGGTGAGCTGGTCACCCTGCAAGCCGAACTCGGGTCGTCATAGAGCGCGTCGATAGACTCAGACCGTCATGGTCTGGATCATCATCATTGCCGCTGCCGCCGTCGTGCTCCTCGGAGCCGGCCTGTTCTTCTTCCGTGGGAGAGGCCTGGGAGGCGGCGCGACCCCGCCGCTTCAGGGCACGCCACGTCCGAAGCCGGGAACCAGTGTTCTCGATGTACCCACCGACGAGGACACCGAGAGCGGGGGAGGCGTCGCAGTACTCGACGCCCCCGAGGCCCCACCTGAGGCCCCGCCAACCAAGCCCACCTTTCGCGACCGGCTGTCAAAAGCACGCGGCGCCTTCGCCGGCTATCTCACCTCCATCGTCGGACGGGGTGTCGACGACGAGACCTGGGCGGAGCTCGAGGAAGCACTCATCCGGGCCGATGTCGGAGTGCAGACCACCCAGAGCGTGCTCGACTCGGTAAAGGAACAAGCCACAGCGCAGAAGGTCACCGAGGGAGCCGAAGTGGTCGAACTTCTTCGCGCCGAGCTCAAGACCCGGCTCTCCGGCTTCGATCGCAGCCTCAAAATGGCCGACTCGTCGCCAAGCATCTGGCTCTTCGTCGGAGTGAACGGTGTCGGAAAAACCACGACCATCGGCAAACTAGCGAAGCGTGAATCGATTGCTGGCACAGAGCTTGTT
>CAZGVQ010000376.1:0-4251 GCA_964529355.1 uncultured Acidimicrobiales bacterium | reverse complement strand
GTTTGATCAGGTTTGTCGTCTCGCCAACCCGCTCGCGTTGATACACCTCATAGGTGCGATATCCGACACCCGGCTGCGGATCATCTGCGGGCTCGGGCTCATAGCTCATCGGCGAGCATCCCGACGCCTGCGGTCACGCCAGATCAAAGTCGAGCCAGAGTTCGCGGATGGCACCGAGCCCTATCGGAGCGAGGGTCGAATCGTCGACCTTGTCCTTGGGCATCCGGTCAACATTGATCCGCACGTTGCGCAGCGTTCGAGCCAAGATCCGCGCACCCACCACAGCCTCCTGATGCGAAATCCAGGCCCCGGGGCAAAGATGCGGCCCCACGCCAAAGGCCATATGGCTCGATCGGCCGTCTTTGTCATGACCAGACCGGAGAATCTTGCCCGAGTAGAGGTCGTCGCGAAAGACGTCGAACCGTTCAGGGTCGGCGAAGACTCGGTCGTCGTGGTTGGCCGACACATCGACCATGTGCATCAGCGAACCCGCCGGAATCCGCACGCCGTGCATCTCGATGTCAAAGGTATTGTGCCGAGGTTGTCCGCCGATCGACGTCGAGTGCCGAAGCATCTCGTGAAAGGCAGCGTCCCACAACGAGTCGTCGTTCTGAACCGCCTCCCACTGGCTGGGATGCTGGAGCAGCAGATACCAGAGATTGAGGATGGCGCCGCGGGTGGTCTCTCCCCCGCCCCCCACCACAAGCGCGATGTTGCTGGCGATCTCTTCGGTCGACATGACGTCGCCGTCGATCTCGCTGTGACAGAGCTCGGAGATGATGTCCATACACAGCTCGTTGCCGTCGTCATCGTAAAGATACTGCGGCTCGCGCCGGCGGTCGTCGACCAGGCTCTCGACGAAGTCTTCAAGGTCCTGACGCGCTTCGAGCCCTTCGTGATGGGTGTCCGAGCCTCCCAGCCCTGACATCATTGCGTCGTACCACCACGTGAACTGCTGCCGGGCGTCCTGGGGGATCCCCAGAACCTCGGCGACCACACTGATGGGAAACTCGTTGGCGAAGGCGGCGCCGAGCTCGATAGTGGCCGTGCCGGTCTGGCGGTCGATGAGCGCGGCCTTCGGGCTGGTGGAGTCCCACCATTCGGCGATGATGGCGTCACCCAGACGCTCGATCGACGGCAGCCGTTTGGTCAGGGCCGCCCCGACCAAGTGACGGCCATAGATGTTGCGGCGTCGACGATGTTCGATGCCACTGAGCTCAAGCTGGGTGTTTCCGAGAACGCCGCTCGAGGACCCCTTCGGAATCGTGTTGAAGCCGACCTCGTCGAAATAGCACTCGGTGATGTCGGCATAGCGGGTGACAAAGTACGCGTTGTGCAGCTTGTCGTGAAACACCGGATAGTGATCTCGCATGATGCGGTAGTACGGGTAGGGGTTTCGGCGAAACTCCGACGAATCGAAGAGCCGCGGGTCGATGATCGGCCTGCCGTCGGGCGCGGTACCCATGTCGCACGCCGTTCCGATCGGCATGAGCGGAAACCGGCGCGCGGCGACGCGTTCATCGTCATGGAGATCGATGGCCGAGTCGAGTACAGCATCAAAGGGATTGGTCTTCATGGCCAACTATCGGGTCGCGAGCGATCCCCATGCTCACCGCATGCAACGTCGACGTCAATACTCGCCACCAATAGTCGCTGCGTGTCGACGAGCACGGTTTGGGCGTGTCGATGGCCACGGACAGGTTTCGAAACGTTTCGTAGGTTCATATCGACAGCCAAATCGGCCGTCTGAAAGGAAACCGTGGGAACGATCAAAAGGAACGCAGAAGACGCCTCGGACGTCGACGGTTCGCGACGATGGAAAGGCCCGCGCAGCGTCGTCTTCATCGCCGCTTTATCGGTACTGCTTTCCCTTATGGTCTTTGCGTCACCACCAGCATCGGCTGAGTCAACGATTGAGGTTGATGCGAGGGCGGACGAGAGCGCTTTCTCGCCGTCGAACATCGCTCTCGACCAGGCCGGAAACCCGGTCGTCGTTTACGAATACACCACTGACGGCGGCGGGTCTCGACTGGTCCTACTGCGCTGCGGAGACCCCACCTGCGCTGTCGACGGAAACTCGATCAGAACGGTGGCTTCGCAGTCGAACCGAAACGTCGACTTCGACGCCGCCCTTGTGCTGAACTCGCTCGGAAACCCAGTCATCGCATTCAGCGATGGGGGCGAGCTGAAGGTGATGCGCTGCGACGACGCTGACTGCCGCCAAAGGACCGTCAACGTGGCTGACGGAGCATCATTCGTCAACAGTGTGGGCCACGATCCATCGTTGGTCCTCGATGATGACGACAACCCGGTCATCTCTCACTACGATCGCACCGATGAGGGAATACGCGTGGTGCGATGCGACGATCCCTCGTGCGAGCTGGACGGCAACTCATCGGTCGTCATAGACCCCGGCACGGGCGGCGGCTCCCGGCTCTCCGGTATAGCTCTAAACAATTCGGGCAACCCCGTGGTGGCCTATCACGACGGAGTGGTTGGACAAGGGGCATCGAACATGTTCGTGCTCCAGTGCTCCAACCAGCGCTGCAGCGGCGATCAACAACCCGAGATTGCCGGCCCGACCCAGGGCGAACAACTCAACATCGAGGTGGCTATCGGCTCAGATGGCCGTCCCGTCGTGATCTTCAGCGCAGATAGCAACCTTCACCTCATCCGGTGCAGCCAGCGAGGCTGCGGGGCAACGAATGCCTCGGTCGGAATCATCGACGGTGCAGGAAAACACGCCTCACTCGCTCTCGACTCGCGAGACAACCCAGTGATTTCGTACCACCGCAGCAACGACCTTTTCGTCCTGCATTGCCAAGACGTCAACTGTTCTGACCCCGAACCATCTGCGCTCGGCCAGTCCGATCGAACCGGCTTCAGGTCTTCGATCGCGATAGGTCGAAACGGAAATCCCGTAATCGTCGAGACGGCTCGACTCGATGGCGCGAAAAGCGCGGTGCATATCTGGAACTGTGATGATCCGGCCTGTGGAAAGCCCCCAAAGGCCGGCGACGATGAGTACGTCGTAAACGAAGACTCCGTGCTCCGGTCCTCGTCCCCCGGCGTCCTCGCAAACGATACAGATCCCGATTCATCGCTCACGGCTGCTCTTGAGTTTGAGCCTTCTCATGGAACTGCCGTTGTGGACGCCGACGGGTCGTTCACCTACACGCCCGATCCCAACTTCACTGGCCGCGACAGCTTCGCTTACAGCGCAAACGACCGCTACACCAAAGATGTCGCCACGGTCTCGATCGATGTTCGTCCGGTCAATGATGCGCCGGTCGGAGTAAACGACCAGATCTCTACAAGCGAAGGCACATCTGTCACCTTTCATGCAATCGATGGCAGCGCGGGCGGAACGGACACCGATGTCGACGACCCATCGTCGTCGCTATCGGTCGTTGACGTCGCCGGATTCACCAACGGAGGCTCCGCCACATTTGCTGGCCAGTCGATCGTGTACACACCAGCGCCTGGGTTCGTAGGCGTCGAGTCCTTCACCTACACCGTGAGCGACGGCCGACTCAACGACAAAGCAACCGTCGTCGCCACCGTCGGCTCGAGTGCCACGCCGCCAACCACCGAACGGTGCAGCGGAAAGAACGCGACCATCGTTGCGAAGCCCGGCGTGCCAACCCGTGGAACAGCGGGCAAGGACGTGATTGTGGGCACCGAGGGGCCAGACATCATTCTCGGGCTTGGCGGCAACGACCTGATCTGCGGGCTGGGCGGCAACGACCGAATCGAGGGCGGCGCCGGACGCGACCGCATTCTCGGTGGCGACGGCAACGACGTCATCTTCGGCGGCACGCAGCTCGACAATATCTGGGGCAACCAGGGCGACGACATCATCATCGGCGGCCCGGGCGCCGACCGACTTCGAGGCGGCGACGGTGAGGACAAGATCAATGGCGTCGATGGGGCCGACCGAATCTGGGGCGGTAAGGGTGCCGATGTCCTCAAGGGCCAGGATGGCAGGGACGTCATTCGAGGCGACGCCGGAAACGACACGTTGTATGGCGGCAAGGGCCGCGATCGTATCTATGGCGGCGACGGCGACGACGACATGTTCGGAGGAGCGCAGACCGACTTCCTCGACGGCGGCTCGGGCAACGATCTGGCCGATGGCGAGGGCGGAAGGGACAATCCTCTGGTTCCGGGCAAGAGCGGATGCATCGCCGAGAACAAGCGGAGTTGCTAGTCCGAAGTCGCACCGCTCAGCATCGACAAAGACCAGTATGT
>CAZGVQ010000375.1:0-4282 GCA_964529355.1 uncultured Acidimicrobiales bacterium | reverse complement strand
CATGCCCATGATGCACGGATGGCCGGGGGAGATCAGGTTGACGCAGGTGAGAGCGGCCAGGCACTCGGCCAGAGCTTGGGCCAACGAACCGGCGAGGGCAGCCGGCGAGGTTGCGCCCGCCTGGCCTGCCGAAAGGAGGGTGATGGGGAAACCCTCGCGGGCCTGTTCGGCCATGCTGAGCGCTGATTCTTCTGCCCACCGCAGCGGCGGCACCACAAAGGTGTTGTTGGCGATGCAGAAGGGACGTTTCCGAAATTCGCCCTCGCCGCCGAGCACCATGTCGTACATGCGGGCGATCTCTGCGACATGCGCCGAGTCGAACATCGAGGTGCCGATGGGTTTGGAGGTGCTGACCATGCACGCATAGGCCCAATTGAGATCGAGGTCGCGGGCCTCGACCATGTCGCGGGCCACCACCGTTCGGATGTAGATGTCGATGTTGTCGAGTCGATCGACGAGCCGCCCGGTGTCGTACACATCCTGAAGTGTGCTTTCGCGGAATCGCTCGGTCTCGTGATCGAGCATCAGGACTCCGGCGCCCGCGGTGGCAAAGTAGACCCGGTCGCCGCCGATCTCCATGCCCTTGTCGGGGTCGAGCGCATGCAGGGTAAACGACGGCACCGCCACCTCGTTGACGATCCGCTGCACCAGGTCTCGGGGAAACCGGAGCCGGCCGGTGTCGTCGACATGGCCACCCTCGGCCGTGATGAGCGACACGAACTCCGGGGTCGACGACGCCATGCCTACCTCTTCAAGGAGCAGCAATGCGGCCTCGTAGGTGTCTTCCATCTCGCGTTCGCTTAGCGGGGAGTAGCGGCCGCCGCTCGGCCCGGGGTTGATGGCCCGGGCGGAGGCTTCGAGCGGGGCCTCACGTTTGGCCTTACGCGCCGCCCGGCCACCAGATCTGCGAGCGGCTCGTTCGGTCATAGGGGCGCGTTGGCCGCCTGAAGCTCAATGTCGACCATCAGTTCAGCTTCGAGGTCTTCGATGCACTGCTGAAGCTCGGTGGCCGACAAGCCTGCCGGAGCCTCGAGCAACGCATGCGCTTCGAACAACATGCCGCCGGCCATCGGTGCCTCGCGCAGCTCGGTGCGGAGGTCGGCAATGCTGACGTTGCGCTCGGCCAATGCGCCGGAAAGTTCGTGGACGATTCCGGGCTGGTCGGGTCCTAGAAGCGAGAGCGCAAAGACAGCGTCGGAACCGTCATTGCTTTGGGCAGCATCGGTCTGCGACGCCGCAACCGTGATATCCAGCAGTCCTTGCTCGTGAAGCGGGTCGAGCGCCGCCTCGAAGCTTGCCGCGTTCGCGTCAGGCACGGTCACCAACACGATGCCGGCAAACTTTCCGGCCAGCTCGGCCATGCGGCTCTTCGTCCAGTTACCGCCCTGGGCTTCCACAACGTCGGCAAGTGCGTCGACCAGGCCGGAACGGTCATCTCCGAGAACGGTCAGCACCAGCGTTGCCATGGGGCGACACTAGCGAAGACACCCCGAGGGATTTAACTCGCTTCCCGCTTGTTGGAAATCATGCTGGCGGTCGGGTGAAGCCCCGACAGATACGCCGAGTGGAACTGGACCGGCCACGGTCCAGGGTTGCGCTTGTGCACATACATCGCCGCGTCGGCCTCACAGATCGCCCGGTCGACATCGACGCGCTCGCGATCGTCTTGGACCTTGGAGAGCTGGTCGTCGTCGTCGTCGAGCATCGGGGGAGGTGCGACAAAGGTAAATCCGCACGCTGCGTCGATCGCGAACCGGTCTGACGGGGCGACAACCGAGTCGAGGAGACGCTTGGCGAGCGCAGCCAGTTGCTGCTGGTCGATGTCGGGGGCGACCACGATGAACTCATCGCCGCCGACCCGGCCGATGTAGTCGGTGTCCCGGGCGGACACGAGCAGGCGGTTCGCCAACGTGACGAGCATGACATCGCCGTGTGCGTGACCGAGGTTGTCGTTGGCATCTTTGAAGCCGTTGAGGTCGAAGTACACCACGCCGGTTCCTGACGATCGTCGGTCGGCGGTGGCATCGGCGAGCGAACGATGGATCGAGGCGCGGTTCGCGACGCCGGTGAGACCATCGGTGGCAGCCTGCTTGGCGAGCTCGGTCCTCAGCGTCCAGGACTCGGTGATGTCATCGACGCACACCAGAAGACCACCAGCGCCACTTTGGTCCACCGCGAGTGGGCGGAAGGCGAGTCGGGTATGGCGGACCTGACCGTCAGCCCGGTACAGGGTTGCTTCCATGTCGACTTCGATTGCATCGCTGTAGATGCTGTGGGCCATGTCGCGGATGTCATCCTGGGTGCCCGGGTCGAAGAGTTCGATGTAGTCCTCGAGCACTCCGTGCACCACGCCGGTGATCTCGGCAAGTCGATCGTTGGCGAAGAGCAGCTTTCCGTGGCGATCGAAGTGCACAACGGCTGTTGGCAACGCATCGGTGAGGCGGCGCAAGAGCTCTTCCTGCTCGGTGAGCTCGACCAACATCGTCATCTCGGAGGTCACGTCGAGCAGCTCACAGAGCACGAACCCCTCGCTTTCGAGCAGGTTTGTGTTGGTTACCTCGAACCACCGCCACTCGCCGGACTTGGTGCGCTGACGTATCTTGCTGCGCACCGGTCTGGAGGAGGTGAGGACGGTCAGCCAGCGGTCGATCGTGTCATCGGCATCATCGGGATGGATGATGTCGATGATCTGTTTTCCGAGGAGATCCGCTGGCTCCCACCCCAGGATTTCTCCGAATGCGGGATCGTAGGAGAGCAGCACCCCGATTTCGTTGCACCGGTACTCGATGCGACGACTGATGAGCGACGCGTGATCCGTCGGGTCCTCATAGGGGGTTGCGTCATCGTCAGGGACCGAAACGGTCACGGTGCACGGAACGCCGATTCCGTCGGGGTCGTTGGCTTCGATGCTGACCAGGTGGATTCGACAAAGTTGTTCTGGTTTGGCCGCGAGCCGGATGGCAGAAACCACATGGGGGAGACGTCGTGCGGCGGCGAAGGCGACAAGGATGTCGTGCTGAGACTCTTCGGCCACCAGGTCGAAGGCACTGCTAGCAAGCGCACCATTACCGGGGACACTGCTGGGGAACAGATCGCCGATCCACTCGGGCGGGATCGCCGGTTCACCGTGGGAGGTGACGACAACAGCCGAGGTCTCGTCGAGCAGTCCGGCTGCATCGATGGTGCTGGCGATCTGCGCGAGGAGAGCGCGCGGAGCGAGATCGTCGTGCGGTGGCGGGGTTGCCATACGATTTTGATCGTCGCGATTCGCACCCCGCTTAAGGTATTCAGCTGGGCCAGCCCGACAGCGACTTCACCTCCAGAAAGTCCTCGATGCCGTAGCGACCGCCTTCGCGACCGTTGCCCGACTGCTTGTAGCCGCCAAAGGGAGCGTTGGGAGCACGTCTCGCGCCGTTGATTTGCACGACGCCGGCCCGAATTCGGCGGGCGAGAGTCTGAACCCGGTCCTGATCCTGGCCCTGGATGTAGGCGGCCAGACCGTATTCGGTGTCATTGGCCATCTCGGCCGCTTCGTCATCGGTACCGAAGGCGCTCATGGTGAGTACCGGCCCAAAGATCTCTTCGTTCCAGATGGTCATGTCGGGCGTGACGTCGGCAAACACCGTTGGCTTCACGAACCAGCCGGTATCGAGACCATCGGGCCGCCCGGGGCCACCGGCGACCAGCCGGGCGCCCTCGGCGATGCCGGTCTCGATAAGACGTTGCACCTTGGTGAACTGCTCCTCAGAGACCAGCGGTCCCAGATGCGAGCCCTCTTCCGACGCGAGGTTGACCTGAGTATTGGCTGCTGCTTCGGCGGCCAGCGCGACCGCCTGGTCGTAGGCCGACTGCTCGATGAGCATGCGCGACGGTGAGATACAGGACTGGCCGGTGTTGTTGAAGCACATACCGACGCCGGCGGGTACGGACTGTTCCAGGTCGGAGTCGGCGAACACGACATTGGGTGACTTCCCGCCGAGCTCCAGCGAAACCCGCTTCACCGTGTCGGCGGCTGCCTTACTGATGGCCATACCCGCCCGAGTGGAGCCGGTGAAGGAGATGAGGTCGACCTCGGGATGGCTGGTGAGGGCGGTGCCGGTGCCCACACCGTCGCCCTGCACAAGATTGAACACTCCAGCGGGAAGCTCGGCTTCGTCGCAGAACTCAGCAAACAGCGCAGCGGAGACCGGCGCGATCTCCGACGGCTTGAGCACCATGGTGCAGCCGGCCGCCATGGCGGCGCCGACCTTGAGGCAGATCTGGTTCATGGGCCAGTTCCACG
>CAZGVQ010000374.1:0-4283 GCA_964529355.1 uncultured Acidimicrobiales bacterium | reverse complement strand
ATTCATACCAACGGCGACCGACTCAGCCTTGGGCGAGAGCCCTTCGATGAGGTCTTGATACCAACCCACGAACATGGGTTCATCAGAGCGGGGTAGCCCAAGCATGTTCGAGATGACGCGAATGGGAAACTGGGTGGAGATCTCGCTGAGTAGCTCCATCTCGCGCGAGTCCTGATGCCGCTCGATGAGTTCGGCCGCAATCTGCTCGATCACCGGGATGAACGCGGCGAGACCAGCACCAACAAACTGGTTGGCCACGATGTTGCGCATCCAACGGTGTCGATCGGAGTTGCCGAACTCGAGGATGTTGGGTCCGAACGGGTGGCTCTTGCCGAATTCGAATTCACCGTCGGGGTCATACAACGCCCGGTCGAAGTGTTCGTTGTCGGTGAAGGCCTTGTACACGTCGTCGTAGCGACTCAGAATCCACCGGTTGTGCACACGGTCGCGAAACACGGGCGTCTTTTCGCGAAGCTCCTTGTAGACGGGAAAGGGGTCTTTCTCGAACTCAGAAGAGCGAAACACCGCCGGGTCGATCATGTTGGAGACCTTATTGGGTCGGTCGATCCGAACGAAATGGCCAGAACGCGGAGGGGATGGCCTTCGGTGAGCGTCAGTGTTTCTGGCGGCGCGATCCGCCGTGCCAATCTTCGACGATGCCTACCTGGTCGGGATCGACGCCCAAGGATCGTAGTGCTGGGCGTTCGCGGAGTGAACGCTTGAGTTCGGTGAAGCTGGGGAAGGTAGCCAAACCAACCACATGGTCCCAGAGCTGCACCGCTTCTTCGTCGGAGGGAAGCCGGCTGATGACCGGGCCGAACAACGCCGGACCGTCGGGCGGGCCGAAGTGAATGATGGGGGTGCCCACGTCCTTCCCGGTCTTCGCTCGTGCCTCGTCGGTTTCGTTCTCGATCTCGGCGTCCCACGATTCGTCGTAGAGCGCGTCGGCCAGATCGGTGGGTAGGTCCAATCGCTCGAGCATCGGCACCACGTGGTCCGGAGTGCCGAAGAAGCCCTTGTCGAACGCGTCGGGTTCGACGTCGTGGATGCCGCCACCCATCTCGGTGTAGAGCGCGCCCATCTTCTCGCGGCCATGTTCGGCACGTACCTTGGCGGCAACCCGGAGCATGCGGAGGCCAGCGGTGTGGCCTTCCTCGTACTCGGCGGGGAAGTGCGAGTCGTAGTCGATGTGTTTGTTGACGATGCGAAGCGAGATGAAACGCCAGTCGACGCGGTAGTTGTCGTCGCCCGCGGCTGCCTTCTGGTCGATGACCTGATTGATCCACCGCGAGGTGATCCAGGCAAAGGGGCAGACCGGATCCCAATAGAAGGCGATGTCATAGTTGCTGTCGTAGTTGTTGTCAGCGCTCATCTCAGCAACGTAGTTGAATTTCGAGCACAACGGTGAGTAGGTTCAACAAGCAAACCCACTCTCCCACCCCAACAATCTGCGAGGCCTGCTATGACGACCACCGAACCCGCTCCGACCGGGACCGACGAGGGAGCCGACCCGCTGAAGGCTTGGCATAAGTCGGTGTGCATTCTCTGCTCGGCCAACTGTGGGGTCGAGATTCGGCTGGACGATCGCGAGATCACCCGGGTGCGGGGCAACAAATCGCACGTGGCCTCGAAGGGCTACACCTGCGAGAAGGCACTTCGCATCAACCACTACCAGAACTCCACCGGGCGACTCACGTCGCCGATGCGGCGCAACGCTGACGGCGGGTACGACGAGGTCGACTGGGATACCGCAATCGCCGAAATCGCGGCCGAGTTCACCAAGATCATCGACCAGCATGGCGGCGAGAAGATCTTCTATTACGGCGGCGGCGGACAGGGCAACCACCTGCTCGGAGCCTATGGCGCGGCCACCCGCCGCGGTCTGGGAATCCGTCATCGGTCCAACGCGCTGGCTCAGGAAAAACCGGCGAGGCCTGGGTTGACGGTCGGTTGTTCGGCACCCATACCCATGGCGACTTTCACCATGCCGAGGTGTCGGTGTTCGTGGGCAAGAACGTGTGGCATTCCCATGGCTTCGACGAGGCCCGCCGAGTGCTCAAAGAGATCGACAACGATCCAAAGCGATCGATGGTGGTCATCGACCCGCGGCGCACCGAAACCGCCGACCTCGCCGACTTCCATCTTCAGGTGAAGCCCGGCACCGACGCGTTCTGCATCGCCGCGCTGCTCGGGGTGATGGTCGAGGAGAACCTCATCAACCAGTCGTGGCTGGCGGAGAATGCGGTCGACGCCGAGGTGGTCATCGACGAACTTCGTGAAGTCGATATCGCCGACTACAGCCAGCGCTGCGGGGTCGACGAAGAGCTCATCCGGGCAACAGCTCGGCGCATCGGCGAGGCCGAGAGCGTGTCGGTGCTCGAAGACCTCGGGGTCGAGATGGCACCCAACTCCACCCTGGTGAGCTATCTCCAGAAACTCATCTGGATCCTTGTGGGCAGCTTCGGTCGGCCCGGCGCCATGACCACCCACACGTCGATGGTTCCGCTGTTCAACTATTCGGCGGCCGGCAATGAACCCGAGTCGCCGGTTACCGGTGGTGCCGTCATCTCGGGTCTGGTGCCCTGCAACGAGATTCCCGACGCGGTGCTCACCGACCATCCCGATCGCTACCGGGCGATGTTCATCGAGAGCGCGAATCCGGTGCACTCGCTGGCCGACTCACAGCAGTGGCGCGACGCGATGGCCGCACTCGACTTCTCGGTGGTCATCGATGTGTTTATGACCGAAACCGCTCGCGAAGCCACCTATGTGCTGCCCGCCGCCTCGCAGTACGAGAAAGTCGAGACCACCTTCTTTGCGCTCAGTTTCCCCGACAACGCGATGACGGTACGTGCGCCACTGGTGGCGCCGCTTGAGGGCACGCTGCCCGAGCCCGAGATTCACGCCCGGCTCGCCAAGGCCATGGGGTTCCTCGACGAACAAGTGCTCGAGACGCTTCGCGCTTCGGCCCGTGAAGGCCGCAAGGCGTTTGCCGGAGCATTCATGGATGCCGCGATGGCCGATCCGAAACTTGCCGGCATGGGCGCGATCGCTCTGTACGAGACGCTCGGCAAGACCCTCCCCGAAGGTATGGAAGGCGCGGCCGTGTTGTGGTTCTCGGCCCAGCAGGCGGCCATGAAGTTCCCGGCAGCCGTGCGGGCCGCAGGCTTCGATGCTCCCGACGACGAGCTTGGCGACGCACTTTTCGACGCCTTGCTGGAGAGCCGAGATGGTGTGGTGTTCTCGCACCATGAGTACGAGCAGAGCTGGGACATGTTGACCACCGATGAGCGCAAGTTCATGGTGAATATTCCCGAGATGCTCAGCGACCTGGCCAACCTTTCGGCCAAGCCCACCGACTACACCAGCGATGAGTTTCCGTTTGTGCTGGCGGCCGGTGAACGGCGAGCCTTCACCGCCAACACCATCATCCGAGACCCAGCGTGGCGCAAGCGTGACCAGGAGGGTGCGCTGCGGGTCAGCCCCACCGACGCGGCCGATCTGGGCGTCGAGGATGGCAGCCGGATCCGGGTGACCACCCCGGGTGGATCTGCGGTTGCGGTGGTTGAAGTCAACGATACGCTGCGGCCCGGCCACATCACGCTTCCCAACGGTATGGGTCTCGACTATTCGCCAGCGGGAGGCGAGCCCGAGGTCACCGGTGTTGCGCCCAACGAGCTCACCACCACCGATTGGAAGGACGAGTACGCCGGCACGCCATGGCACAAGCACGTGCCAGCTCGCCTCGAAGTGGTTCCTGCGTGAGACGCACCCGTTTCGACGACGCGCACTGTCCGATCGCTCGAACCACCGACCTGCTGGCCGACTGGTGGACCCCGCTGGTCCTGCGCCAGCTGATGTTCGGCCAGCGTCGGTTCGATCAGTTCGCGTCGTCGCTCGACATCAGCCGGGCGGTGCTGTCGTCTCGGCTCAAGCGGTTGGAGGACGAAGGCATCGTCGACAAGGTTCAGTACGAGGAGCGCCCGCCGCGCTACGAGTACCGCTTGACCGAAAAGGGTGTCGCTGCGTGGGATGTCCTGGCCGCCATGTGGCGTTATGGCGACGACTGGATGTTCGACGCTTCACCGGGCGCCCAGGTGGAGTTGATCGACAACGAAACCGGCAAGGTCGTCCAGCCCCAAACCATCGACGCAAACACCGGCAAACCACTCGACCTCACCACCACCCGAGTCCGACTACGCCACTCCCAAAGTTAACCAAAGGTGCCAGGCACCTTTGGTTAACTTGGATGAGAGTTGGTGCCTCCCCTGGCACCTTCTCTA
>CAZGVQ010000373.1:0-4284 GCA_964529355.1 uncultured Acidimicrobiales bacterium | reverse complement strand
CGACACCGCCGTTGCGGAGTCCGGCACCGAAACCACTACTGAGACCGACATCGTCGACTCGTCGGGTGACACCTCGGATCACCTGGTACAGAACAATAAAGACCGGCGCCTGGATGAACAGTGGGAGACAACCACCCACCGGATTGATGCCGTTGGCTTGATAAAACGCCATGACCTGCTGGTTTTGCAGTTCTTTGTCGTCTTTGTAGTACTCCTGCACCGCCTTGAGGTCCGGTTGCAGACGCTGCATTTTGATCATCGACTTCGTGCCCGCAAGGGTCAGCGGCGTCACGATGATCATCACGCCAAGCGTGAGGAGCGCGATAGAGCCGCCGAAGGATGGCCAGACGGAATACAGCCAGGCGAGAATGCTACTGATCAGGTCAAACATGACCCTTGGTCCTCTCTTCGCAGTGGGGTTGCGGGACTAGCAGAACTATCGGATTTTCGGGGTGGAACCGGGTCGAGCCCGTGCCCTCCCCAAGGGTTGCAGCGACAGATTCGCCAACCACCCAAACAGGAGCCTTTGACGACTCCGTGTACCTCGATTGCTTCCATGGTGTACGTGGAGCACGACGGCACGAACCGGCACGGGGATACCCGGTTTGCGAACGCGGCTTGGTAAAGCCCAATGAGCCAAAGCGCAAACCGTTTTGCCATCTAAATCAGTGTACTTTCCTGGGCAGCGGCAACGCCTTCGCCCAGCCAGAACCGGAGTTCGGCATAGCTCGCATCGGCGGCCTTCCGACCCGCCCCGACGAGAAAGGTTCCTGTAAGATTTGGATGTTCGTCAACTGTTTCGATGAACGCATTGCGTAGTCGCCTGCGCGCGCGATTGCGGACCACCGCGTTGCCGAACTTTCGACCCAGCGCGAATCCGAGGCGCGGCGGATCGTATCCGTCGTCGAGAATGCGGAGCACCAGGGGCCCCGAGCGCACAAGGCGGGCATCAGTGTTGAGCCGAGCAAAGGTGCGGCGATCGGTGATCGGCTGAATGCTTCCGCCGTACCGACTGCCGACCTGCGGCATCAGGCCGACAGGCGCTGACGGCCTCTGCGGCGACGGTTCTTCACCACAGCGCGTCCGCCTCGGGTGGACATACGGCTGCGGAAGCCATGCTTTTTCGCACGTTTCCGTACATTCGGCTGATAAGTGCGCTTCATCGATTCATATCCTCTGGGAAATGCTCGGAGCAGGGTTTGGAAGAAACGAGAACATCGGGTTGCGTCGAGGCTCTCCGTTAGCCAACGCGTTGATCGCTTCTCAGCAGGCGATTGGCAAACCGCGCTGCACGTAGACAGATCATTACACGGTACGAGGCGAGAGCAAATGTGACAACCGGGGCTGGAAATAGTTGTGGAGAAACGAATTTTCGCGCGGGTTGTCCATCCGAGATCGAGGCCAAAAAAACCATCACCTAGCTGGGGAAACGATGGTTTTATCGGGCGCTTTGTGCAGGCCTGTGGATGTAATGCTACGGTCGCCAAGCTGCAGCATCCACCCCATCCACCTTCATCCCTGTTATGGGCATGATGGAGACGACGGAGAAGATGTCGCAGGAGCTACTACCCACCTGCCACCAACCCATCCTCAGACTTCCCCTTCTGCCCACTTATCGCTTGTCCACAGCTGTGCACTGTTATGTGGACAACTCTTGCCTCCCACTTTTGTAAATGCCCCAAGACCACACCGATCAAACGTCGAGTACCCCAACTTCGGGTGCTGCTGACATCAACCCCACTTCTTCTTCGCAGAATGCCCACATCATCTGGCAGGGCGCATCCGATCAACTGCGCGCCCAGGTTTCCGATGCCGTCTGGAACACCACGTTCAACGACATCCGAGTCATTGAGTTGGCCGACGACACGCTGTGCCTTGCGGTACCCAGCATGTGGGTAAAGGAGCGCCTCGAAGGCAAGTTCTTCGGATTCGTCGACTCAGCGGTCACCGAAAACGGCGGTATGGGCCTCGCACTCGATTTTCGTGTGCAAACCAACGCTGCCACCGACGACCACACCGACGCTCTACCTCCGAGCGACGCTTCTGGCGCCTATAACCCCGATGATCTCGCCGAAATCGATCTCACAACGTCACCACCGCAGGTACGACTCGCCGATACCCCCGCTGACGAAGCGGTTCGCGGCGCAGTGGACAGTGCGATCGATGGCTCAACTGAGTATCCACTCGGCTCGGCGGATATTCAACGAGCCCAACCATTCCGGTTTGAAGACTTCGTTATCGGCCAGAGCAACCGCTTTGCTCATGCCGCAGCGTTGGCGGTGGCCGAACGACCGGCTCTCGCGTACAACCCCTTGTTCATCTACGGAGATGCCGGGCTCGGAAAGACCCACCTGCTTCGAGCCATCGCGAACTACGTCGGCGATCACTATCCCCATTACAGCGTTCGCTATGTCAGCTCCGAAGAGTTCCTGAACGACTTCGTCGAGGCCATCCGCCTCAGCATGCTCCCCGAGTTCAAGCGCCGCTATCGCGAAGTCGACCTTCTCCTTGTCGATGACATTCAGTTCATCGAAGGAAAAGAAGGTTTCCAGGAGGAGTTCTTCCACACCTTCAATGCCCTCCACCAGGGCCAACGCCAGATCGTCGTCTCCTCAGATCGGCCACCCGACTCCATTCCCACGCTCGAAGACCGGCTCCGTAGTCGATTCAAGATGGGTCTCATCACCGACATTCAACCCCCCGACCTCGAAACCCGCCTGGCCATCCTTCGCCAGAAGGGCATCATGAGCGAGCATCGCAACCCGCCCGACGATGTCCTCCAGTTCATCGCAACCAACATCACCGACAACATTCGAGAACTCGAAGGTGCGCTGATTCGGGTAACGGCGTTTGCCAACCTCACCAACGAGGACCTCACCGTCCCGCTGGCCGAACGGGTCCTCGGCGACACGTTGTCCGATCGCCAGCCCCACCAGATCACTCCCGCACTGATCCTCGACCGCACGTCGGAGATGTTCGACCTCAGTATCGATGAGATCACCGGCGGTAGTCGACGTCGCCCGCTGGTCACCGCCCGTCAGGTGGCCATGTACGTCATGCGCGAGCTCACCGACCTGTCTTACCCCGCCATCGCCCGCGAATTCGGTGGCCGCGATCACACCACGGTGATCTACGCCGTGGAGAAAATCGGCAACCTCATGGCTGAGCGCCGGCAGATCTTCGACCAGGTCACCGAGCTCACGGCAAAGATCAAGAGCAGCGACTGATGGTGTTGTTTTCCACAATCTTCCCCACAGGCTGTGGGGAAATCGCGTCGCGATCGGTGGAAACCTGTGCATCATCGCCCAGCACTGTCACAGCCCCGAACCAGACTGTGGACCAATGTGGATTTCGCGCGAATAACAAAACCCGGTCTGAGCAGCGGGTTCGCGACATCATCCCCAATTCACAGGTCCTACTGCTTACTACTGACTATGAAGTAAAACTCTCCCTGTGAAAGCAATAGTGCTCAAGCACTTCTGTGAAAGAAATCTGTGAAAGAACAAGAATCATGAAGTTTCGATGTGAACGCGCCGACCTCGAGAAGGTTCTCGGAACAGCCGGCCGTGCGGTCACCACCCGCGGCGGCGCACTCCCGGTCCTGGCAGGAATTCATCTAGAGCTCAGCGGCGATCAACTTCGGGCCACCGGCACCGATCTCGATCTCACCATCTCGGTCACTGCGGTTGTGGGTGGCGAAGAGGATGGCACCGCTGTTTTGCCATCGAAGTTGGCAAACGACATCGTCCGAGCCGTCCCGCCCGGAAAGATCGAGGTCACCATTGAAGGTGACGAGGCCCACATCACCGCGGCCCGATCCGAGTTCTCCTTGCGGGTTATCCCCGCTGACGAGTTCCCCCGTATGGCCGAACCTCCCGAATCGGCCGTCGAGCTCGACGGCGGCGCGTTCCGCGATGCGCTCAAACAGGTGGTGAAGGCAGCATCGTCGGATGATTCGCGGCCAATTCTCACCGGTGTGCTCATGGCCGCCGAGGGCGATGGCCTTCGCCTGGTCTCCACCGACTCGTATCGTTTGTCGGTCCGCGATTTGCCGGGAACGTCGGTGCTCACCGGCGAAGAGAGTGTCCTGGTTCCCAGCCGCTCACTGAGCGAACTCTCAAAGGTGCTTGAAGGCGACGACCCGCTGACCCTTCGTCTGGGCGAGCGCGACGCGGCCTTCGAAAGTGGCGATGTTCGGGTGTCGACCCGCCTTATCGAGGGCGATTTCCCCAACTACCGAGGGTTGATTCCCGCCAGCCAGCCCAACAATCTGGTGGTGAACCG
>CAZGVQ010000372.1:0-4287 GCA_964529355.1 uncultured Acidimicrobiales bacterium | reverse complement strand
TCATCGATGATGACCACCTCGCCAACCGCTTTGGCGCTCGACTCGTGGGCGGCCTGTCGGGCATCGGTCATCAGGTCGTCGGCGAGTTGATGGGTGGCTGTACCCAGACAGACGCCAACAACAGGGCGAACCGTGAGTTGTTTGCCGTTGATCGTAAATGGCTCGCGCAGTGAAGCGATGACGTTTCGCGACCATTCGCGCATGTCCCGCATCGATGACTGCTTGAAGAAGACGGCGAACTCGGTGCCCTGCTCGCGACTCACCGCTCCCTTGTTGCCAGCTGAAGAGGTAAGCCGGGTGGCAAGGAGTCGCAGGACTTCGTTGCCGACCTCGGGTCCATAGATTCGGTTGACTTCAGGCATGTCGAGGATATTCACGACCGCGAGAGCACATCGTTCGCCGGGCCATTGTCCCTGTCCCAGGCGAGCTTCGATTGCATCAGAGAGTGACCCGGCTCCACCAAGACCAGTGAGCGGATCAACCGCAGTATCCCTATTCCGACGTTTCAGCATGGACCATCCCCATTTGTAACGGGATTCCTATCGGAGTTTTCAGCCCTCTTCACAGGGGCCAAACGACCCATTTCTGCAGGCAGCGGAGCCTTTTGCGGTCAGCTACGCAGCGTTTGAGTTGCCCGGAAGCAGCACGTCAAGCTGGCTTTGTCGCTCGGGACGCCCAAACAGGAATCCCTGAGCCAGATCACAACCCATTTCGGAAAGCAGCGTCCGTTGCTCGAGATGCTCGACACCGGTAGCCATGGCCACGACGCCGAGTTCGTGGGCCAACGACACGATGTGTTGCACGATGATGGTGTCCTCGGCCGAAATACCCAGGCCAGCGATAAACGCTCGCGGAATCGTGATTGCGTCGACGTTCACGTCGCGCAGGGTGGTCATCGTCGAGACGCCGATGCCGAAATCGTTCAACCCGATTCGCACACCTTCCTGCTTCAGACGACGCAGGCGTGACCAGGTCTTGTCCTGGTTGTGCTGGAGCGCCTGATCGGTGATGTCGAGAAGCAGTCGTTCGGGCGAAAGTCCGCTTGAGGACACCGCAGCCAGCACCGAATCGGCGAATTTTGGCTCTTCGAGATGGCTACCGGCGATGTTCACCGAAACCATCAACGACCGGTCCAAGCGCTTGCTCCAGCGCTGCACCGAGCGACACGCCTCGTCCATCACCCATCGATAGATGGGCACGGCCAGTTCGGAGCGTTCGACCAGATGCAGGAACTCGCCCGGCAAACTCATCTGCATTCCGTCGACCGACCCGGCGGGGTCGATCCATCGGAGGAGCGCCTCGAAACCGATGAGATTCTTGTCGCCGGGAGTCACGATTGGCTGGTAATACAGGCAGAATTCGTCGCGCGCGAACGCTCGCTCAAGGCGATCATCGACTTTGGCCACCGATGCGTCACTGCGGGTCACATCGTTGATGTAGACCGCCAGATCAAGGCCCGAGCGCTGCGCATCACGAAGGGCACTACGTGCGCTGGCAAGAAGATCGGCTCCCTCGTTGTGCGGTGCCTGGCGAAGCACGCCACCGACGGTTACCCGGGGGATGGCAATCGTGTCGCCGGTTTCGATGGGTTCACGCACGATGTTGAGAAGGTTCTGACAGAGCCGCGGGAGATCGATGCTGTTGACATCGTGGAGAAGGATCTGAAACTCGGGGCCCAACCCTCGGGCGATATGCCCATCATCTGCCCCGATGACGTTGACCAGGCGTTCCGCGACACTTGCCAGCACGTAGTTGCCGTGATCGGGGCCGAACTGGTCGTTGATGTCGGCGAGGTTCTCGAGTCGAACCAGGACCACCGACGAGGGGGCGGTGGTCAACGGCGTAGCGACGGTTGCATCGACCCAGCCCAAGAAGGCTTCTCGCGGTGCAAGACCGGTGATCGGATCGGGCTGCTGGTCTCTCAACATCGACTTTCGAAACATGGACGTCCCATCGGCAATTCACCACGAATTCGGAGAAGTCGGCCGATCTTCGGCTCCCGTTTGAGTCCCTGACTCCCGACGCAACCGGCCTCAAGAGCGTCGGCCGCGACGCCGATCACTAGGTGACGTGAACAGCACCGATCAGGACCCCTCTGCTCCACCGACCGCACCGGTGACCGCACCGCTGACAAGGCCCCGTTTTGCCCTCGGCGCGCTTGCCGCGCTTCTGGTGCTAGCTGTCGTTGCCGCCAGCGCGGCGCTGCTTTTGCGCGACCAACCCAATGACGACCCGCGAAAAAGCGAAGCGTTGGTGGTTGAACCGGTTATCGACTGCGAATTCGTCGGTGCCTCGGCCACGCTGGTGCCGGGTTGTGGGGCGTGGGTTGGCTCGTCCGACCGCCGAACCGATGACCTTGACCTGGCGGTTCAGGAGAGCGTGCTCGGTCGACCGCTCGACATGGTTCGCCTGTATGTGGTCGGCCCCGACGCTGAGTTCTTCCCGCCCGCTCATCAGGAGCTGGCCGACGACGGCCGAATCCTCGTCTACTCCTGGAAGGTGAGCACCGATAACGACCCCGGACCCGTGTGGCGTCGGGTTGCCGACGGTGAGTTCGACGCCGAGCTTCGGCGGGCTGCAAACGAAATCGTGGCTTCAGGTCATCAGGTGCTGTTCTCGTTGCATCACGAACCCGAGGACGACTCGGCCACGCTCGGGGGCCCCTACGGCACCGACGCCGACTACCGGGCCATGATGCGCCACGCCTACGACGTGATGGAACCCATCGGCGGCGAGCAGCTGGTTTGGTTCGTCAACTACATGGGTCACTCGTTTGGCTCTTTCGATCAGGTCGAAGCCATGTATCCGGGCGACGACGTACTCGATTGGATCTCGTGGAACCCCTACAACTGGTTCGGTTGCCACAATGACGCCCCTTGGAAGGGTTTCGCCGAGCAGGCCAGCCCCTTCTATGAGTGGGCACGGGAAAACCATCCCGATCTGCCCCTCATGATCGGCGAGACGGCAACCAACGAGGATCCCAACGACCCGGCGGCCAAGGCCGAGTGGATCTATGACATGGGCGCCGCGTTGAAGTCGGAGTTCCCCCAGATCAGGGCTGTGCTCTGGTTCCACCAGAGCACCGACTCTGGGTTTTGCGAACGCCGCTGGGACTCCTCGGAGAGTTCGTCCGACGCGTTCCGCACCCTCGCCACGGCCGAGTACTTTTCGCCCCGCTCGCCTCGCTGACGTCTAGCTCGTCGTCTCGGCAAGTACTTCAGGCAGCTCGCCGCTATGCGCGATGACGAGCCGGGAGGTGGTTCGGGTGAGTGCGACGTAGAGCAGGCTCAAACCGTTTGGCTGGGAGAGGATTCGGGCAGGCTCAACAACGACGACCGAATCGAATTCGAGTCCCTTGGCCTTCCACGGCGAGAGCCACTGCACACCTTCGCGGTCGAACTGGGCGGCGTTGGACGCGCCGATCACCGCAACCTGGCCCGAGGCAAGGGCCATACGCTCGCTCAACACCACCTCGGTGAGGTCGTCGATGTCGTCGACCTGCACGGTTCGGGGCGGATGTCCCGAGGTACGAATCGCTTCGGGCGACGCTAGCGCCGGCGCGAGTTCAGCGAGCACTGCCGATGCCACGTCGTTCACTTCCGATGGCGAGCGGTAGTTGACGGTGAGTTCCTGGTAGCTGAACTCCTCGACTGAGGCCGGCAGATGCTCGCTCCAGGTCCCGGGCTGGCCGATAGAGCGTTGAGCCAAGTCACCGACAATGGTCATCGATCCGCCGCGGGCGCGTCGGGTGATCATCCGCCACTGCATCGGCGACAGGTCCTGAGCTTCGTCGACGATCACATGTCCGAAACGCCAGGCTCGTTGTCCGGCGGCCAACTCTTGCAGCGTGACACCGTGGTCGACGAACGCATCGTCCACATTGTCGACGTCGATCTCCGACATGGGGGCGCCGTCGTTGTCCAGCAGCGGGTAACCCTCGGGCTGCTCTCGCAACACATGATCGCCAGCCATCTAGAACCCCACCGATCGGTCGTGTTCACGATGCTCATCGTCGGCCATCTCGTCGAAGGACCACAGGTCGGTATCGGCCCCCTCGGCCTCGTCGTCGAGAAAGTCGTCGGCCTCGTCGGACTCGTCGTAGGCCGTTGCAAGCTCAAACTCGTCGGCCTCGTCGCGTTCGACCGTGCGCTCGGAGTCGATGTCGCCCCCAAGCGCACCGCCAACGATGGCCAGCAACTCATCGAGAAGCGGGACATCGGCTTCGCTCCAACGACGCTTGGCGAGGTCGCGCTCGCGGTCGCGGGGTCGGGCCAGAAGCTCCTGCTG
>CAZGVQ010000371.1:0-4298 GCA_964529355.1 uncultured Acidimicrobiales bacterium | reverse complement strand
GTTCTGCAGTTTTCCCGCCTCTCTTAGAGGTCTTCGGCGAGCACCTCGGTAGCGGTAACCACGCCACCGAGTTCATCGACGGCAAAGACTCGACCCGGAGCGGTATCGACCTGGCAGAAGAACTCCCATTCTTCGCCCGGGTCAACGGCGTTGTCAGCGTCGGTGTCGCCGTCGGTGAACACGGGATCGCAGCCCGACGAGGTGACGGCAAGCTCGCTCAACTCCACATCACCCAGGTTCTGCACGGTGAACTTGGTGTTGTCTTCATTGTCTTCGCGAACCAGGCGCACGCCGGGGCTGATGAGCTCGATCTCAAACGGAGCGAGGATCTGGGCCGGGCCGCCCTCGGCGGTTGTACCAAGGACGGTCACCTGACCGTCGACTGCGCTGAGTCGGGCTAGGCAGGAGAACTGCCAGACCTCGGAGCGGTCGAGTCGAGAATCACCATTGAGGTCGCCGCTCACCAGGTCAAGTTCGTCGTCGGGGCAACCCGTAAGTTCGATCGAGTCGATCGACACCGACTCAACCGATGAGGTCATGACGACCTGAAGAGTGAGGGGTCGATTGAGGTAGCCGATCTCGGGATCGCTGAACACCACCACGCTGAGGTCGCCATCCTGAGCAACGTCGGAGGCTTCGCTCACGTCGATCTGGTTGCGGTCGAACTGGCCGAGGTAACCGAGCGAGCCGATGGTGCAGACATCCTGACCGCCGGTGGAGCACTCGCCGCTGATACCGGTATAGAACGACTCGGGGTTGTCGGCGATCAAGCCGCTGGCCTGAATGACTACAACCTCGCCGGGCTTCATGAAGCCCAGGTCGCACGCAAAGGTGTCGTTCGCCGTGGTGCACGTGGTGGTCGTGCCATCCTCGTCGATCACCACGCTGACGTCCTCGAGCTCTACATCGCCCTCAAAGCCGCCGGAAACGTCGACGAAGTCAAAGACGCGGTCGGCTGTGGTGTTTGCCACGGTCCAAGTCGCCGAGACGGTGCCGCCAGCGTTGAGCTCGGCGTCGCCGTCGACGACGCGAAGCTCGAGCGTTCCGTCCGTCGGCTCTACCGGCTGCTTGAACGAGGTACGCACGCTTCGCGTCGCGCCATTCGATGACGTTCCAAGTTCGGGGTTGACTCGAGTTCGAAGGCTCGGCTGATTCCCGGCCTCGGGATCGATGAGCGTCCAGAGCTGCACGACTGCGGTCTCGCCAGCGGCGACACCAGATACCGACAGCGTGCCATTGAAACTCTCGTCGTCGACCTCGCCGACCCAGTCGACCGCGGCGTTCTGTTCGTCGACGCTGACCGTGGCCGGATCGTCGCTGGAGACAAAGGCGCAGAGGACACCCTGTGACTCATCGATGGCGTCGTTGAACTCGACAAGAAATTGCGGCGTTGGGGCATCGGGTGAGGCTGTCGAGGTCACCGCCAGGTTCCAGGCCACGATGGCCTCAGAAGCAAACAGTGAACCGTCTACGCGGCCCTGGTCGATTGTTGCGCCGGAGTTGGGGAGGGGGCTGGGAGCCGAGCCAACAGCGGGACAGACCACATGGTCGGGCGTGGTGAGGTCGCTGAGTTCTGGCTCGACGACGGAGAGGTCGAGTGTGTAGTCATCGCTTGAGCCTCCGCCGAGAAAGAGCGCCACACAACCAATGACCAGAACGGCAGCGATGGCAACCATGACCCCTTTGGGGGCGAAGGATGCCTGCTCAGTCTTATTCGGCGGAGATGTGTTCATGGCATTGTGATCGGCACATCAGCGGCCGAACCTAACCAGGTATTCCATCAAGCAGTGCCGATAGACTCGGCGCCATGGAACGCCCAACCAATTTTCACGAGACCCGCTGGCTCGGGGACAAGCGCAACCAGATCGTGTACGACGTTGATGAGGTGGTCGACGCCGCCGTCATCGAGGAGATCATCGCCGCCGATGCCGGGCTGAGCTTTGGGCCGGACACCCTCGCCGAGGCTCGAAACCGGGGCTACCGGGTCGGCACCGCATAACCACCGTGGTCGAACTGGAGTTGGTGAGCGGCGACGAGGCGCTCTGGGCACAGATCTTCACCGGTGACTCACCGGGCCCATCGCCGGGCGTCGTGATCGCCCACGGCTTTCCCTCGGCCCCCGGCACTTCCTCGTACTCGAGCATGCCGGCTCTTGCAGAGCGGATCTCGGATTCAATGGCCTGGAACGCCATGGCGTTCACCGCGCGCGGCATCGGGCGATCAAAGGGTCACTTCTCTCTTGGCGGTTGGTTCGATGATCTGAGCGTCGCGGTAGACACCCTGGCCGCGCATGAGAACACCTCGGCGGTCTGGGTTGTTGGTTTCGGCACGGGCGGAGCCTTGGCTGTTTCGGTGGGTGCAGCACACCCTCAGGTTGCGGGCGTGGCAACGATCGGTTCGCCCGCCGACTTTGACGATTGGGCCGAGAACCCGGAGCACCTGCTCGCATGGGCCCGCGAGCTCGGCGCGGTGAGTTCCGATGACTTCCCGCTGAGCTTCGACAACTGGTCCGACGAGCTGCGCGGCTTTCGCGCCGAGCAAGCCGCCGCCGAGCTCAACAAGCCTCTCCTCGTCGTGCATGGCAGCGCCGACGATGTCGTTCCGCAGCTCGACGCACGGGCGATAGCCGACGCTCACGGTGCCGCCGATCTTCGGATAATCGTTGGCGGCGGCCACGGTCTTCGCCACGACCCGCGCGCAATCGCCCTGCTGCTCGGCTGGCTCGACCGTCAGTGGCACGAAACGTCGGTGCTTCCGACCGCCGAAGAGACCGGATAAAGTACCCAGCGTGTCCTGGCCTCACGGAGACGACGTCTCTCATCCCAAAATCCTCGCGGTATGTACCGCCAATATCTGTCGCTCCCCGGTGGTCGAGAAGATGATTGCGGCGAAACTCGACCGTCTCGGCGTGGCGAACTCCACCGCATCGGCCGGCTTCATGTTCGACGGGCGTGGTCCCGACCTGACCATGGCCGAAATGGTGAGCCCCGCCGGCATTGACGTTTCCCGGCACCAAAGCCGCATCGTCGATGGCGATCTGGCCGGATCGGCCGATCTGGTGGTCACCATGGAGCGCCGGCATGCCCGTCAGATCATCGTCATGAACCCCGACGCTGCCCATCGCATTCATACCCTCAAAGGGCTCGTGCGGGCTTCGATATCGTCGCCACCCGATCTGTCTCTCGAGGACAGTTTGCAATCCATCGCGGCCCAACGCTCCTTCTCCGACCTTATGGGCGATGGCGGCGACGACGAAGTGCCAGATCCACATAAGCGTTCGAAGAAGCATTACCGGTCGGCTCTCGAGGCGCTGGACGGTCTCACCACTGACCTGGCGGGTTGGATTGCTTCACGGCCTGGCGCCTGAGGCCTAGTCGCTTGGGCCACACTGCTCATTGTCGCGTGCCGATCGAGCCGCCTACCATGGGCGAAAGAGCACGAGGTTGCATCAACTGCAACTCAGTCCCCCTTCTCACGAACCCCTCGAGTCGATGAACCAACCAGTAGAACAGAACTCAGCGAACCTGCCGGAACACGGTCTTTCCAGCGACGGCGTTGTGCCCATCGAAGCAGTTCCTCGGTTTCTCGGTCCCTATGCCCGCTGGGGCAAGCGGGGGCTTGATGTTGTGGTCTCGGCGGCACTTCTGGCAATGCTCTGGCCGGTCATGGTGGCCGTGGCCGTCGCGATTCGTCTTTCGCCCCTTCGTGGGCCGTCATTGTTCCGCCAGAAGCGCGTTGGCCGCTGGGGCAAGCCCTTCATCATGGTGAAGTACCGCACCATGAAGACCGACCGACGCGACCAATACCTCGAAGCCGAGGGGTTTATCGGCACCGAACGCCGGCAGACCCACAAGACCGACAGCGATCCGCGACACACCTCGGTGGGACGCTTCCTCCGCAAGACCAGCATCGACGAACTTCCTCAGCTGTGGAACGTTCTCAAAGGCGAGATGAGTCTCGTAGGACCCCGTCCCGAAATCCTCGAGGTAGCGCAGCGACATTCGATCGTCGATCACCCCCGACATCTGGTTCGCCCCGGCATCACCGGCTTGTGGCAGATCAGCGAGCTCCGAGCTGAGCTTCTTCACGAGAACGTGCATGTCGACCTCGAGTACATCGAGAAAGTCACTCTGGCAAAGGACATCGAGATCCTTGCCAAGACGGTGACCTCGGTGTTTACCAATAGCGGCGCCTAGCCCCAAGGCTTTCCCCCAGAGACCCTCGGGCCAGCCTGCCTCCAAGGACTATCGCGCCTCTCCGCGCCTTTTCGACCCCTTTGGTTTACACGCTGTAAACAC
>CAZGVQ010000370.1:0-4300 GCA_964529355.1 uncultured Acidimicrobiales bacterium | reverse complement strand
CGGTGTGATCTGGAGCCGTGATCAGGCGCGACCACTCGGGCTGGAGCTCGTACAGCCCCGCCGGAGGAAACTCCGCTGGCGCTGTGGCACCCGGCGTCACCAGATGAGTTCGATGACCGAGGCGTTGATTCCCGACCCGGCTCCCATGCACAGAACCCGGTCGCCGTCGGCGAGGGTGTCAGAGATTTCGGCGAGCGTGAAGGGAATTGCCGCGGGGCCGATGTTTCCGAACTCGGGAAAGGTTCGGACCACCCGCTCCTCAGCGAGACCGAGCAGATCGATCATCGCCTGGGTGTGCACTTCGGAGATCTGGTGCAGGATGAATGCGTCGGCATCGTTCCAGTCGGGCCGGTCAGCTTCGTCCCAGCACACTTTGACCACGCCGGTGCCGGCGTCGAGCAGCGCCCGGGTGTCGGTGCGCATTTTCTCGAGCGAACCGACGCAAAGCTCGTGGTACTCGGTCGCAGCGCGAAAGAAGCCGCCGACCACCTGATGGCTGCCGGGGTTCTCAGAGTGGCGGCCGAGGACCATCGCCGCCGAGCCTGAACCCAAGGTGAGAGAGGCGAAGTTCTCGAAGAGGTCCTCGATGTTGTCGCTCGCGTCGAGGCGATCGATGGTGTTGTCGTGGATTTCGCGGGTGCCCTCGCCATCGACGATCAGCGCGTAGTCGATCTGGCCGCTCTCGATGAGCATTCCGCCCAGATGCATCGCGTTGAGAAATCCGAGGCAGGCATTGCCGAGGTCGTAGTTGATGCAACTCGAAGGCATGCCGAGGCTGTTGTGCACGGTGACCGCACTGGAGGGCTCGAGCCGTTCGCGGCAAACCGAGCTGTCGACGAGCAGACCAATTCGGTCGCGGTCGATTCCTGACTTTTCGAGCGCGAGCTCACCGGCGGCCGCCGCAGCATCCATGAACGAGAAACCTTCGGGCCACCGCCGTCTCTCGGTGATTCCCGCAAGGCTTTGGAGGAGGCCCGGCTTAGCGCCGACCCGCTCATAGAAACCGGCCAGGCGGGCGTCGATGGCCTCAGAGGTGACGACTTCGGGTGCGTGAACGTTGGCGATCGACACAATGGCGACGTCGTTGAAAGTAAAGCTTGCGTTGCCGGCCATCTGGCCCCTCTCGAATTGCAGACGATGAAGTCTGCCACGTACCGGCCAAAAAATGGTGTCCGGTTAGTGTGTAAGACAACAACTGGGGTCCGTTCGTTACATATGCTTCACGGGTGCTCCCACTGGTATGTATCGACGTTGACGGAACCCTTGTTGGATCGGCGGGTGAACCCACCGATGCGGTGTGGGCGGCCGCCGAGGCAGCGGTCGCCCGTCGCCAACATCTCGCCCTCTGCACCGCCCGAGGCGCGTTTGGAAAGTCGTGGGATTACGCCGTGCGTCTCGACCCCGGCGGATGGCACATTTTCCACGCTGGAGCGTCGTTGCTGCACGCCTCGACCGGCGAGGAACGCAACGCGGTGCTTTCGGCCGGCCAGGTACAAGCGGCACGAGCGGTTGCCGAGGCCAACGACTGGATCGCCGAGTATTACGAGCCGCGCCAATACGCCGTGGACTCCGATGATCAGGCGGCAAAGGATCACGCCGCACTCATGGGTGTCCCGTTCGTGCGACGTGGGCTGTCCGAGCTCACGGGCGACATCGTTCGAGTGCAGCTGGTCGTGCCGGTGGAAGCATCGGCCGATGCCCTGGCGGCGACGCCCGAGGGCACCCAGGCCACCTCAGCGACCTCGCCCATCCAGCCTGGGGTTGCGTTCGTTTCCATCACCAAAGCCGGTGCCAACAAGGGCTCAGCCATCGAGGCTCTCGCCGCTGAATTGGGCACCACCGCGGATCGAACGATGATGATCGGCGATGGTCACAACGATGTGTTGGCTCTCAAGGCCGTTGGGTATCCGGTGGCGATGGGCAATGCCGACGAGCATGCTCTGGCGGTCGCCGACCGGGTCGTGGCTGATGTCGAGAGCGACGGCGTCGTCGAGGCGCTCGCGCTCTCGGTCGACCTCTGAGGCTTAGCTCGAACCGGCTGGTTGCAGCGCGAACGTCACGGCTCGTTTGTCCGGGTCGGCGTCGACGAGCTTTACTCGAACCTCGGCGCCCAGGTCGGCTTCACTCGTTGCGATGCGTGCGATGACCGCCGGGTCCAGCAGCTGTATTTTCGAGCGGTTGTCGTCCTCGTCGACGTCGACCACCACGGCGTCGAACGTCTCTCCTGTTCGGCACTGGAGCACGACCGCCTCGACGAAATCGACGATGGCTTTTTCGAGGCGCCGATCTCGGGAAACCCCGCGTCCCATGGCTCCGGGAATTTCGGGCAGCGCACTGAGGGCCCATTCGGGCGTTTCGTACCCGCCGCAGATCGCGAGGATGGATTCGTTGGCGTAGCGATCGGCCACCCGTCGGAGAGGTGCGGTGACGTGCGCGTACTCGGACGCGATGGCCGAGTGGGTTCGCAACTCGGGGAGCTCGCCGTTGAAGGCCACGTAGCCGGCACCGCGCAGCGCTCGGGCCGATTGGGTCAGGAGCGCCGCTTCCCGGGGAACGTTTGGGTCGAGGTCGCGTACCCGGTCGGCGTAGTTCACCTCGCTTGGCCAATCGATTTTGAGCGCTTTGGCAGCGGCACGAATCGATCGGACGGTCCGTTTGTAGGGTTCAGGAAGGGTGCGCAGCAGCCCGTGGCCGCCGTCGAGCATGATCTTCGCTGCGGCGATACCGGTGAGCAGCGAAATCTGGGCGTTCCAGCCCTCGACCGGCCGGCTGATGTCGTACTCGAGCACGAAATCTCCGTTGGGCTGATGCACGACCTCCTGAGCAGGCAGCGACAGGCTTACCGCACCCCGTTCTTCCTCGAGCGCCTCGCGCAGTTGACCGATGGTCTTGAGCAGTGCCAGAGATTCGTGCGCGGTACCGTCGTCGATCCGGTCCTGGGCAGTCTTGTAGTCGAGCTGCTCGCGACTTCTCACGGTTGCTCGCTCGAGGTTCGCTTCGACCAGCCGGCCTTCCGCATCGAGGTCGATCGTCCACAGCAGCGCAGCTCGGTCCTCGCCAGCCAGCAGGCTTGCAATCCCTTCGCTGAGTTCGGTTGGGTGCAGCGGCGTGCGCAGGTCGGGGCTGTACAGCGTGACACCCCGCTCGAGAGCTTCGTTGGAAATCGGACCGTCCGGCGCGATGAACGCGGCAACGTCGGCGATTGCGTAGAACACCCGGTAGCCGTTTCCGGTCCGTTCGGCGGCGTAGGCCTGGTCGAGGTCTCGGCTTCCGGGCGGATCGACGGTGACGAACTCGATGTCGCGTCGGTCGGTGATGGACAGCGACGACGGCACGCCGGGCGGGAGACTCGGCCCGGCCACCGCGGAGTCGGCGGCTTCCTGGAGCACCGCATCACTGAACCCGGTGGGAATCTCCAACTGCGCCCGGATGGCGTTGAACCCGTCGGCGAAGAGCGTCTGATCAGGGCAGATAATCGGCAACGTTGGCATGACGAAAGCGTATCGACGTTGCACCCGCTAGTTGCGGGATGTAGCGGGGTGGCTACCGGATAACTGACGCGCGATCCGTGCGGGCCAGGGTTATCCAGGTCTTGCCCGGGTCGAGCTCGACCAGATTGTCATCGGCATCGCGGAACACCGTGTGGCTCTCGAGCGTCGGCCGGTTCCACGTTCCCTCGATGAGCTGACCATCGATGAGCATCCAAGCTGGCGCACCGCCGACCATGATGGCCTCGGGCGATCGGCCATCAGCTGCGCTTGGCCGGTAGCCCACGAACTGAATGATGACGTTGGGCGGGGCCACCTGCACGCCGCTGGAGTCCACATGGGCCGAGCCATTCTGGCTCCGGGCCCAGCCCGACCCGTTCCATCGGTACTCGACATCGGTGTTCCCGAACGGGACGGCCACGCCGGTCACCTCGGTGGCGCTTGGTGGCAGTGCGTCGCCCGGACCCCGGAACCTCAGCTGGGGTGGGGGAGTCGAGGAGAGATCGGCCGCGCGTCCGAAGAGATCGACCGTGCTGGTAAAGAGATTGTGCGGCGCACGCCGTCCGGAGTCTCTGAAGTAGGCGCCGCTCTGGGCGTCCTGACCGACATCGATCAGTGTCGAGTTTCGGAGCGCGTCACGGGCGCCGTCGTTTCCGCCGGAGCTGGCGAAGAGTGGCGAGCGGAGGTTCGAAAGAATCTCGATATCGGAGGTGCGGACCGAACGGACCGGTCCGACGGGTTCGGAGTCTTCCGAGTGGAAGATGGCGACCAGGCGGGTGCGGCCGTCTTCGACCAGTTCCTCAAAGACGATG
>CAZGVQ010000369.1:0-4339 GCA_964529355.1 uncultured Acidimicrobiales bacterium | reverse complement strand
TTCAGTCGGGAACTGCTGGACGAATGGCACTGGAACGAGCGGTTCTCCTCCCAGCCCGAAAATCTTCGCTACCTGAACTTTGTTGCAGACAAGTTCAACCTGCGCCCCCACATGCGGTTTGGTCAACGCGTCGCTGCGATGACCTGGCACGACGAGCACCAGGAGTGGGAGCTCGCGATGATCGACGGGTCGACCTACCGGGCGCGTGTTGTGATCTCTGGCGTGGGCGTGCTTTCGATCCCCACACTTCCCACGTACCCGGGGATGGACGACTTTCGGGGCGATTCGTTCCATACGTTCCACTGGCCCAAGGAGCCACTCGATCTCGCAGACAAACGCGTGGGAGTGATCGGTACGGGGGCGACCGGCATTCAGGTGATCTCCGAAGTCGCGAAGACCGCCCAACACCTGACGGTGTTTCAGCGGCGACCCAACTGGAGTACGCCGCTGAACAACGCTCCGATCTCGGCTGACGAGATGGCCGACATACGTCAGCGCTATGACGAGATCTTCGCCGCCTGCGACTCATCACCCAACGGGTTCGAGCACCTTCCCGATCGTCGCGGCTTCTGGAATCTCACGCCCGAAGAACGGCACGCCACCTGGGACGAGCTGTACGCATCGCCGGGCTTCGCCATGTTGGCTGCCAACTTCGTCGAGATCTTCCGCGACGTCGAAGCCAACCGCGAGGTCTCAGAGTACGTGGCCAACCGAATCCGCCAGCGGGTGGATGACCCGGTAGTGGCCGAGAAGCTGATCCCGACCGACCACGGATTCGGCACGCAACGGCTTCCGTTGGAGACCCGGTACTTCGAGACCTACAACCAGCCCAATGTGGCGCTGGTGGACGTGTCGGAAACACCAATCGAGCAGATCACGGCCAGCGGGGTTACGACTTCAGATGGTCATGTCGACCTCGACGTTCTGGTCTATGCCACGGGGTTCGATGCCATCACCGGCGCTTACGACCGCATCGCGATCACCGGCGTCGGCGGTCAGACCCTGGGAGAGAAATGGGCCGACACGCCGCGCACCTACCTGGGCATCATGTCGGCGGGCTTCCCCAACCTGTTTATGCTGGCCGGCCCACAAAGCGTGTCGGGCAGTACCAACTTTCCCCGAGCGATCCAAAACACCGTCAACTGGGTTAGCGCACTCGTGGCTCACATGAACCAGGGCGGATACACCCGGGTCGAGGCCAACCTCGAGGCCGAAGAGTCATGGGTCGGCGAGGTCATGCGGCAGTACGGCAAGATGCTGCAACCGAGAAGCAAAGGGTGGTTCGCCGGCTACAACTCGAACATCGAAGGCCGCGAAGCCGGAACCATCCGTTACCAGGCGTACTTTGGCGGCGCACCGAAGTACGACGCTCTGTTGCGCGACGCCGCGACCGAGGGCTACCCGAACCTCACGTTCGCCAATCGACCCTAAGGAACCACATGTCGGAATCGAAGTCGCGGGCAGAAATCGTCCGGTCGTATTTCGTCTACCTGACGAACAGCGACGTACCTTCCATCGTCGCGCTGTTTGCCGACGACGGGTTTGTGGTCTCGCCGGTTCTCGGCACCGTGCCGGCGGTCGAGTTCTACGAGACACTCGACGGTGCGTCGGAGCGAAACGTGCTCACGGTGCATCGGGTGATGAGCTCCGAGGACGACCGGTTCCATGCGGCACACTTCACCTACGACTGGACCCTGAGCGCCGGCGGCCAGGTCACCTTCGACGGGGTCGACATGTTCGAGTTCAACGACGATGATCAGCTCGTCTCGATGAAGATCTTTTACGACACGCACCCAACGCGGGGTGAGGTCGGCAACAAGTATCAATTGGCTGAGGACTAGAGAAGGATCGTCGGGTCGGTCCTACTCGTGGCCGAACTGCTCGTGGAGCTCTGGCAAGATCGACGCCAGGTGATTCATTTCCTGCGCGCAGTGAAGGAGCAGTGAGAGCCCAACCTGATCGGGCAGCCGCGAGCGGCGCACGCGTTGGGTATTGGCGATACGGGTGATTACCTGGCCGACCACCGGCAGTTCCGACTCGCCGTCGCCCAGGAGGAATCGGCTGTGCATCCTGCTTCCGTCATCGGTGTTCTCGACGAGGTGGATCAGGTGTCCGGCAGCCAGGCGCTCTTTGCGGAGCACGGTGCGAGCGCAGATGGCGACGCCGACCTCGTCGAGGCGTTGCTGATCGAAACCGACCGATGAAGGCTCGACAAACCGAATTGCGAGCTTCTGCATCTGGCCGCCGATGTACTCGTCGACGTAGGACGTGTTGCCAACCCACCGACGCCGAATCGACGGCTCGGAACGCCGATCTTCCTGGATGGCGGTGGCCACATGATCATCGGGGTGCCAGAGTTGGTAGCGCTCGCTCGTGTAGCTGTGCCACGAGAACCACCAGTCCCACATCGCGGCCGAGACGCTCGGCATTTCGGTGAGACACGCCACGACCAGCTGGCCGTTTTCGAGCCGAATGACGTCGTCGGTGAGTCCGTCGCCGCCCGCTTCGAACAGCACATTCGGGTCGGCGACCGAGGCGACGTCGCCATCACGCGCGCCGCGATCGAGGGCGCTTTGTACACGTGGCGGAATGGCCGCCATGGGGCGCCGGTAGGACGAGAGGTCGTGCGGTTCGGAGAGCTGTATGGCGTCTTCGGGTCCGGGTTTGGTCATGGTGAGTCGCAAGCCTATTTGTTTGGCCTTGGTTGGCCTCAAATCCGGTTTGATTCGGGCGACTGTTATGTATGGGAATCCGCCAGCCCTCACGTAGATCCGTTTTAAAGAAACTCGCCGCCGTGTCAGCGGCCGGAGTCGCCGGGCCGCTGATCAGCTCGTGTGCCTCCGGGCCAGCCGAAACGTTGGCATCGGTCGACGACCTCGGCGGCGCTGCGCTCGAAGCCGTTATGCGCGGGTCGTTCATCCCGCAACTCGACGCAATAACCGTCGACGTTGGACGACGGTGGGAAGAACGGCGAAATGCGTCGATAGAGATCGTCCTGCACGAGGAGTGGAGGACGTTGACCGCCCAGGTCATCGCCGATGGTCAAGGCGCTGACATCGCTGATCTCTTCGGCAATGAGCCGCATCTCTATGCCGAACACCTGGTCGATGTTTCGGACCTGGCCGAACGGGTCGGTGATTCGCTCGGTGGCTGGTCCGAGGACGCACGCGCGGTCTGTATGGTCGATGGCGTGTGGCGGGCCGTGCCCTGGTCGACGACGCGCCACGCCATGGTCGTCCGCACCGACCTCGTGGCCGAAGTCGGCAAAGAGGTTCCCCAAACCTACGACGACCTCCTTGAAGTAGCCGTCCTGCTCAGCGAAGCCGGGGCCCCGCCGGTCGGATTCACGATGGCCGAGGCCGGTTCGAGTGATGCCTCGGCCCTGGCGTACGGAATGTTGTGGTCTTTCGGGGGACAGGAACTATCCGATGATGGGCGCGTCGCTCTCAACAGCGCGGCGACCATAGCTTCGCTTGAGTACTTCGCTGAACTTTCCAGGGTCAATGCCGTTGAAGCTCTGAGCTATGGCCACCCGGATAACAACAACGCGTATCTCGGCGGCGATATCGCCATCACCCAGAACCCTCCATCGATCTATCTGAGGGCTCTTGAAACCGATCCAGCCCTCGCCGAGATGACCATCCACAGTCCGCTTCCGGAGGGCCCCGCGGGTCAGTTCCAGCTGCCCGAGATCGACAGTCTGGCGGTGTTCCGACACTCGTCTGACCCGGTGGCCGCCAAGGACTGGATCGAGTTCGCCTCCCAAGGTTCGGTGCTGGTCGATCGAGCCCGCGAGTCTCTGGCGTTCCACGCGCCTGCAGTACTGGGCCTCGATGATGATCCTGAGATGCCATGGAATACCGACGAGCGCTTGCTGGGCCTCTCCTCGATGGCCGCGGAGGGTCGCATGCCAGGGTGGCCGCTTCGTCCCGGTCTCGAAGCTGGCCTCGTGTATGACAATGCGTCGATTCTGAACATGTTCCGATCGGTGGGCACCGGTGACCTCACGCCGAGGGAATCGGTGGCAGCCGCAACCGAAGAACTCCGCCGGGTCTACGAGACCTGATCCACGATGCTGGTCCATGATACTGGTCCAAGCCGACCTAAGAAGCCGACCTAAGAAGCCGACCTGAGAAGCCGACCTGAGAAGCTATGAGCGCAGCTGCGCGCTCGCCTACCATCGAGTCATGCTTTCTGTCGATGGTCGTCTGGCGTTCGCACAACCGGGCGATGTCGCCCCCGACACCGAACGTCCGGGGGTGTTGCGAGCCCGTACGCGGTCTTTGAGCTCCGAAGCGTTTGATCTACACACCTGTTCGATCGCTGACTGGTCGAAGGC
>CAZGVQ010000368.1:0-4359 GCA_964529355.1 uncultured Acidimicrobiales bacterium | reverse complement strand
GACGACTTCCAAGCCGCCGCCCACACCCAGATCGGGCTTCCGGCCTCCACCGAGACCATCGATGCAATCAGCGTCACCGTCAGTGCGAAGCAGCTGCCGGCGACCGACCGTCGTGGCGAAGCGACCACCCTGGTGTTCGATGCCACCGCCGCATCGGCCGAAGAGGCAGCGACCGCCGCAAACACCTATGCCGAGACCTACGTCTCTTCTCGGCGCCAGCTCGACCTCGAAGATCACGAACGACGCGTATCACGCACCGAAGCCGACCTGCTCGGCGTGACCGACCGGCTCGGCGAGCTCCAGGTCCCCATCGCCGAGATCGATGAGTTCATCGCCTCGAGTCGAGATCTCGAAACCACCATCGCCCTGCTGCAGGAGCGCACCCGGGTGGTCGGTCAACAGTCGACCGAGCGCACCCGTCTCGACTCTGAGCTGAGCCGACTGGCGGGGCAGCTTCGGACCCTGCAGGTAGAAGGAACCGTTCTTGAGCGTGCCAACTCTGGCGCAGCTGTTACCGTCGCCGCTGAGGTTCCCCTTGGCCAGGCGTCGCCCAACCTGCTTCGTAACCTCGTCCTCGCGACGATGCTCGGTCTGGTCGTCGCCATGATGGTCGCCCTCTGGCGAGATCGCTCCGACACCAAGCTCCGCGAGCCGCTGGAGCTTGCCACCACCGGTCGAGCCCTTCTCGGCATGCTCCCCGCATCGGCCGACCGCTCCGATGCGGTTCGTTCTCTTGCGACGTCGGTCGACTTCGCCACCAACGCCACCTCGGCGCAGATCATTCAGGTGGCCAGCGCCACCGAGGGTGAGGGTTCAGAGATCGTGGCCGCGGAATTGGCATCGATGTTGGCCCGATTCGGTCGCCGCGTTGTGCTGGTCGACGCCGACATTCGAAACCGTGCGCTTGCGAGTGCTGTTGGCATGGCACCGACGCTTGGTCTGACCGACATGCTCGAAGAGCCCATCGATGCCCTCGAAGCCACCGCCGTCGACGGCCTGGCGTTTCTTGGCGCCGGCACCTCTGATCGCGATCCCGCAGAGCTGTTGGCCAGCCCGACCCTCGCTCGACTCTTTGGTCACATGCGAAACCACTTCGATGTCGTGGTCGTTTCGTCGCCCCCGGTTCTCGGCACCGCCGAGTGCCGACTGGTCGGACGCGAAGCCGACGGGTTCGTTCTGGTCGCCGCCCAGTCGATGGTGCGAGCCAGCGACGTCGACGGCGCGTTCGGACTTCTCACCGGCGATGGTCAGCAGATCCTCGGTTCGGTCTTCAACGAGCCCACCGCGAAGCCGGTTCTTTCGTTGGCTCCGGGATCCTCACGAGCCACCGAGACCGATCGCTCCGGGCCGGTTGCCCGGATTCTGGCCCAGGGTTAGTCGCCGGAAGCTTCGGCGTCTTCGTCCTCGTCGATTTCCTGATCGAGTCCGCCCGCTGCCGCGAGGGCTCGGGCCATATTGACCGAGCGGTCATACACCATGGCGAAGTGGTGTTCGGCTGCCGCTTCGCTGCCGGGAATTGGCGGTCGGCCGAGCGAGCGGAGAATGGCCGTGGTGTCGTCGAGATGGACTTCGTACCCTCGCGGGTCGGGGAGAAGTTCGTTGTCGCCCCAGAAGTCGGCCGCATCAAACTTGGGTGTCTTCGGCTTGTTCTTCTGCCGGCCGCCTTTCTTGCCGGATCCGCCCTTGCCGGAGTTGTTCTTCCCCGAAGCGTTCTTTCCCGAGTTCTTTTTGCGGTTGTTGGTCCGGTTTCCGTTGTTGTTGGCGTTATTGCCGTTGGCGTTATTGCCGTCGGCCCGGTTGCCGTTTGTGTTGTTGCCGTCGGCGCGGTTGCCGTCGGCGCGGTTTCCATCAGCCCGGTTTCCATCAGCCTTGTTTCCGCCGCCACGTTTGCGTCGTCGTCGGGAACTCATGCGGTCACCTCGGCCGGCTCAGGAGCCGCCTGCTTTGCGTCGCGGTCATCTTCTCGATGCTCGACTTCTTCATCTTGTTCTTCGTCATCGAAAAGTTCGTCGTCTTCATCGGCCTCGAGCAGCGTGTCGGCATCGAGACCCAGCGCCCGTTGTAGCTGGTCGGAGTCGAGGTCGCCGATCGAACTCGACTTCGGCAGCACCATGTCGGCGATCTGGCGCTTTCCGGCCACGACCTCTTCGACTCGTTCGTCGACAGTGCCGGGGCAGACCAGACGGTGACAGATGACGGTGTTCTCCTGCCCGATGCGCCACACGCGATCTCGGGCCTGATCCTCGACCGCTGGATTCCACCAACGGTCATACAGCACGACATGGCTGGCTGCGGTGAGGTTGAGCCCGGTGCCGCCGGCCTTGAGGGACAGCACCATGGCGCCTGCCCCGGTCTCGGACTGGAACTCATCGACCATCCGGTCGCGTTCTTTGCGCGACAACCCGCCGTGATAGCAGCGGATCTCCTTGCCGGTGCGATCGGTGAGGTACTCGGCCAGTCGTTCGCCCCAGGAGGCAAAGTGGGTGAAGATCAGAATGCGCTCGTCGGCGCCGAACACGACGTCCATGATCTCGTTGAGGCGAGCCAGCTTGCCCGAGCGGCCCTCGAGATCCTCATCGTCGTCCTCGTAGTTCACCGGATGGTTGCAGATCTGTTTGAGGGCGGTGATGGCGGCCAGCACCGCACCCTTGCGTTGGGTAGAGCCGGTGTCGGCCTCAGCGGTGGCCACAGCAAGGTCGTCGAGCACCGCCTGATACAGGCCGATCTGCTCGGGGGTCATCGCGCAATGGTCGAGTTCGTCGATGCGATCTGGCAGTTCGGCGGCGATGGCCGGTTCAGCTTTGGTGCGACGGAACACCAGCAGGCCATTGAGCGCTCGGAGTGCTTCCTCGCCGCCCTCCTTGGTGTTGGGGCCCTTCGTGTCCGGAGTCATGTTCGCGATGAACGGGGCGCGGGCGCCGACCAGACCAGGGTTGGCCCAATCGAGGATTGCCCACAGGTCGCCGAGACCGTTTTCGATCGGCGTGCCGGTAAGCGCGATCTTGGTACGGGCGTCGAACCGGCGAAGCTGTTGGGCCGTGTCGCTGGTGGGGTTCTTGATGGCCTGGGCCTCGTCCAGAACAACCTTCCCGAATTCCACATCCTCGAAATCGTCGATGTCGCGGACGGCGGTGCCATAGGTGGTGATGATGAGGTCGTACTCGTCGCACACGTCGAGGAGTTCGTCGCCGCGAGCCCGGTTGGCGCCGTGATGCACCAGCACCGAGACGCCGGGCACGAACTTGCGGGCCTCGGATGCCCAGTTGCCCACCACCGCCGGGGGAGCGATGACCAGCGAAGGGCCGTGTTCGGGGTCGGCCGCCGCGATGTTGGCCAGCATGGTCGGCGTTTTTCCGAGACCCATATCGAGGGCCAGGATGCCGCCGAGTCCGGCGCCGTCGAGGAATCCGAGCCAGGCGAGCGCATCGGCCTGGTAGCTGCGAAGCTCACCGTCGAAGCCCGGCGGTTGGGTAGGCGGCTCCTTGGGGAGATTGGCCATGCTGCGCATGAGATCGGCAGCCCAACCGTCGCCGGAGACCGCGATGCCGCCGAGCATCGAGCCGCCCTCGAGACCGAGCGCATGGCGAAGCATGTCGGCGCCGGTAAGACGGGTCTGGTCGGCCCGTTGCAGCAGTGCCTCGGCGGCCGCCGCCAGGTCTACCTTGTCGAGTTCGATCCACTTGCCCCGCGACTTCACCAGCGGGCGCTTTTCCATCGCCAGGCGGTTGATCTCCTCGGCGGTGAGTTCGACATCGCCGAACACCGCCGACCAGCGGACATTGGCCAGCTGCTGCGCTCCGACGACGGTGTCGTCAGATTCGCTGGTGAGGCGAAGCTGGGGCGTGGCCTTCTTGCGTGACAGAGCCGGAACGCGAACTTCGAAGCCCGACGCGGTGAGGGTCTCGCCGCCGTCGGTCATCAATCGCCAAGCTTCGTCCTGGCTGAGGATGACCTCGCCTCGGCGCTGACCGCCACCGCGCATGAGTTCGGGAAAGAGCCGCTCGACCCGCGACAGCTGGTCGTTGAGCGCCTTGGCTCGCGACTTCGATGAGGTGACCAGTGCGGATTCGACCGGTTCGACGTCGCCCTCCTCGGTCGGCGCCAGCACCGCTGCGTGCCAGGCGTTGCTTTCGTCGGGCGGATCGAGCTGAATGATGAGTCGGTCGCCGCCGACCCCCACCACATGTTGCGCCCAGCGGTTGAGTTTGCGGGCCAGATCGCCACCGGGTTGGGCGGGAACCTGAAAGGTGGTGCCGGCCAGGTTGGCCAGCATCCACTCGCCGGCGTCGTGCAGACTCTTCGGATCGGGCGGCGCCGCTGGAGCCTCGATTCGTTCGGCTGCGGTACGGGCCACAGCAT
>CAZGVQ010000367.1:0-4364 GCA_964529355.1 uncultured Acidimicrobiales bacterium | reverse complement strand
GGTACGAACAGGACAACCTCGACGCGCTGGTACGAAACCTCGATGCCGAGGAGTGGGTCCACCTGGTCGGCAGCGTCTCCGACGAGGAGCTCACCGATCTCTACCGGCGCGCCTGGATCGTCGCCAGTTCTTCAATCTCTGAGGGTTGGGGCATGACCCTCACCGAAGCCGCGGCTTGTGGCACTCCGGCGGTAGCCACCGACATCGCGGGCCATCGCGACGCGGTCGACCATGGCGTCTCGGGTCTCCTGGCCCAAAGCGATGCCGATTTCGTCACCCACCTCGACACGGTGTTGTCCGACCCCGTCCTCCGGGCGCAGCTCAGCGCCGGGGCCATCGACCATGCGAATCGCTTCACCTGGGCGGCCACCGCCCGCGGAGCGCTGCAGTGTCTGGTTGATGATGCCCACCGCAAGGGCCACGGACGCCCCTAACCAATGCCCCTGTGGTCGCGAATCTCGCGGGTGACGAGCAGTACCAAGCTTGAAACGGCCATCCTGGCGGCGCTCGCCTACATTCCGCTGCTTCTGACAGCGCCGGGAGTGGTCGGAGCCGACACCAAGCCGTACCTCTACCTCGACCCTGGGCGGCTCCTCGCCGGCGCCCCCTTCATGTGGCTGGAAGGGGTAGGGCTTGGCTCGGTCCCGCACCAGAACATCGGCTACCTGTGGCCGATGGGGCCCTTCTTCTGGTTGGGCGAAACCGTCGGCCTTCCCGATTGGGTGGCCCAGCGGCTCTGGTTAGCCACCATCATGTTCGCCGCAGCAATGGGTGTGCGCTCCATGTTGCGGGCAATCGGCTGGGCCAACGGCGGGGTATTCATCGCGTCTCTCGCCTACATGCTCAGCCCGTACCCGTTGTCCTATGTCGCGCGGATCTCGGTACTCACCCTGCCCTGGGCCGGACTCGGCTGGCTGATCTCCTTTGCCGCACGAGCACTCCGGGTGGGCGGCTGGCGCTACCCGGCGGCATTCGCACTCGTCGCCATGACCATCGGCGGAACCAACGCAACGTCGCTCCTGCTCATAGGACTCGGTCCAGTGCTCTGGCTGCTCCATGCCTGGAACAGCACCACTACAGCCGACGGGGTACACAATGTCACCTTCCCCGCCATGGTCAGCACGGCAGTGCGCATCGGACTGCTTACCTCGGTCACCGCCCTGTGGTGGGTTGTCGGACTGGTCATGCAGGGCACCTTCGGCCCCAACGTTCTGCGCTACACCGAGACCTATGAAGCGGTAGCGGACTCATCGACCGCCACCGAGGTCTTCCGCGGGCTCGGCTACTGGTTCTTCTACGGCAACGACAGCCTGGGCCAGTGGATCGAGCCCAGCATCACCTACACCTCGCGCGCCCCGCTTCTCATCCTGAGCTTCGGGCTACCCATCCTTGCTCTCGTCGCCGCTGCGGCAACCCGGTGGCGCCATCGAGCCTTCTTCGTCCTGCTCATCTCGGTTGGCGGTCTCATCGCGGTGGGCGGCCACCCCTTCGAAGCTGGCTCGATTCTTGGCAACGCCTTTACCGAGTTCACCCGGACCGACACCGGGCTCGCGCTCCGAAGCACTCCCAGGGCTACTCCCCTGCTGGTCCTTGGCACCTCAGTCCTTCTCGGAGCGGGGATCGCCGCAATCTCCCGATGGCGACCGCCGCTCGAGGGGCTGTCCCGTATCACCCTCACCATTTTGATCATCGCCAATCTTCCGCCGCTGTGGACCGGGCAGTTCATCGCCGAACAGCTTCAGCGCCCCGAAGAGATACCCGAGTACTGGCTTGAGGCCATCGACCATCTCGACTCGGCCGAACACACCACCAGGATTCTCGAAGTCCCGGGTATCGATTTTGCTTCGTATCGCTGGGGCAACACGGTCGAACCGATCACCCCCGGGCTCTCCGACCGCCCCTACGTGGCGCGCGAGCTTGTGCCGTTCGGCTCCGACCCGTCCGCAGCGCTACTCATCGAACTCGATCGGCGTTTTCAAGAGGGCGACTACAGCCCCGAGGCCCTCGCTCCGCTGGCTCGGCTCATGGGGGTCGGCGATGTCGTGCTTCGAGCTGACCTTCAATTCGAGCGCTTCCGCACTCCGAGACCCGACGAGACGTGGAGCCAACTCCTCGAAACGCCTGGCCTCGCTGAGCCGATTCTTTTCGGGCCGCAGGTACAAAACGTCGCCGGGCCCGAGCAAACGCTCATCGATGAGATTGCTCTCGGGGCCGACCTGTTGCGCGATGAGGACCTCGCTCCACCGGCACCCGTCTCGGTGTTCAGCGTCGAGGACCCCCTCCCGATCGTCCGCACCAAATCCGCCGATGCTCCGGTGATTGTCGCGGGCGACGCGCGGGGATTGGTCGACGCCAGTGCCGCCGGCCTGATCGATGCCGAGCGCCTGGTGTTGTTCTCGGCCACCTACGCCGACCGGCCCGCCGAACTGGCACAGATCGCCGAAGGTAGCCAAGGCGCTCAGCCGCTGCTGATCATCACCGACTCCAACCGTCGCGAGGCCCGGCATTGGGGCACCATCCGGGAAAACACCGGCTATATCGAACGGGCGGACGAGCAGCCGGCCGATGACCCCGCCGACTATCGCCTCACCGTGTTCCCGGACGCCGATTCATCTCATCAAACCGTGGCGATACACGAGGGCGCAGTGGTCACCGCCTCTGACTACGGCAATCCGGTCACCTACACCGTCGACAATCGGGCCACACTCGGCGCTGACGGCGATGACGCGACCGCATGGCGGGTGGGTGCCTTTGACGATGTGCACGGCGAAAGCTTCCAGGTCGACCTGGCTGCGCCGGCCAGCGACCTGTCGAACATCGTGGTCGTGCAACCCCTCAACGGCAACCGCAACCGGTTCATCACCGAGGTGCGCGTGCACCTTGACGATGTGTCCTTCGATGTCGCCCTCGACGCCAGCTCTCGCCGTCGCTCCGGCCAGCAAATCGACTTCGATCAACCCCGGTCGTTTTCCACGCTCCGCCTGGAGATCCTCGAAACCAATGCCGGCCGACGCGACAACTACGTCGGACTCAGCGGTGTCGGCTTCGCCGAAGTGAAGATTCCTGGTCTCGACTTTCGCGAGATCGTGCGCCTGCCCACCGATCTCCTCGCGGCCGAGGCTGAATCGACGAGCAACGACGAGCGCGCGATTGCCGTTGTGTTCAACCGCCTGCGCTCGGACCCACGCGAGCCAGTGCGCTCCGACGGCGAAGAGCGCATGAACCGTCGGGTCGAATTGCCGTCGCCCGTCGAGGTTGCCGTTTCCGGCGAAGCCCGGCTGAGCACCTACGCCGCCGATCGACAGATCGCCACGCTCCTGGCCGAAGCCGGTGCCGGGTCCGGCGACACACCAGCAGCCGACACGGTAACCCGCACCCGTAGCTCGGGCAGTCTGGCCGGAGCGCTCACCGCGAGGCCCCGCTCGGCGTTCGACAACGATCCGGCCACGATCTTCACCACCTCGTTCGGGCCACAGCCCGACACATGGCTTGAATTCGAGGCCACCGCGCCCCGAACGCTCGAAACCATTGATCTCGACCTGGTCGTCGACGATCGTCACTCGATTCCCACCATGGTCGATCTGGTGGTCGACGGCGAACCCCACCACACCATTGCGCTTCCGACGATCGATGGCTTGCTCGACCAGAACCAGACGGTCAATCTCGCGCTGCCGATCCCCGAAGCCCGCGGCACCACGTTCCGGCTGGTCTTTCGTGGCGTCGATGAACGAATCACGCGCGAGTGGTACTCGCGCGGTCAGGTAGCGCTCCCGCTCGGCATTGCCGAATGGCGACTCGACGGCGGGTCGCCAGCGGAACCGGCCAGCATCGATCCCGACGCACCGTTCAACACCGGGTGCCGGAACGACCTCCTCAGCATCGCTGGCCAGCCAATCGCGGTAGAAATCACCGGCACGATGGGCGATGCCCTGGCCCGGCGGCCGCTGACCATCGCCGGATGTTCCGAAGCCACGATCCTGCCGGCGGGAACGACCGATTTCACCACCGCCCGTGGGCGCTCGACGGGAATCGACATCGACCAATTGGTGCTGGCCACAGATGCTGCCAGCGCCCATTTGCCGGGAGCCGAAACCACAGCACGCTCAACCACACCTGCGCCAAGCCTCCGCATTACCGACGACGGTCGGGTCCACACCGATGTAGAGATCGACGGCGCCTCCGAGCCCTTCTGGCTGGTACTTGGTCAAAGCCACAACAATGGCTGGGAGGCCACCAGCCCGCAGCTCGGATCGCTTGGAGCACCCACCCTCGTCGATGGCTTCGCGAATGGCTGGTTGATCGACCCGGCCGACACCGGAACCATTTCGGTGCATATCGAATGGGTACCGCAACAGACGGTGAAC
>CAZGVQ010000366.1:0-4385 GCA_964529355.1 uncultured Acidimicrobiales bacterium | reverse complement strand
ATGCCATCGTGCGGGTCGCCGAGGGCGATGCGGTGTTCTCGCCGCGTCTCGCCGGTTTCGTGTTGGACGCGTTTGCCACCGCCGAGCCCACGCCGGTCGATCCCGAACTCGATCAGCTCACGAACCGCGAACGCGAAGTCATGCGGTTGCTCGCCCGCGGGTACGCCTACAAGGAAGTCGCCTCGAAGCTCGACATCTCGGTCAAGACGGTCGAAACGCATGCGTCGTCGGTGTTGCGCAAACTGCAGCTTTCCAATCGACACCAGCTCACCACGTGGGCGGCAAAACGCAAGATCGTCTGACGCCACTAAATGGGGAATCGATGGCGGTGGGATGGGTAGAGTCTTCGGTCATGGCTTCACGCGACCCATTCTCTGAACCCTTCGGCACGCTCTTTAGCGAGACCTTCACCACGGCCGTGGGCGATGGCGACTCCTACAACTACAGCGGGTCTGTGGAGCCGCTGCGCGATTTCTCGTTGTCGCCCGCCACCCATGCACTGCACTACGGGTCCACCTGCTTCGAAGGCCTCAAAGCCCACCGACAGCCTGACGGCAGCGTGGCGATTTTTCGACTCGACGATCACGTTGCCCGGTTCCAACAAAGCATCGAGAAGCTGCGAATGGGCGTTCCCGAGGCCGACCTGCTCCGCCAGATGATCCTCGACGCGGTCTCGGCCAACGCAGACGACACCCCCGCCACGCCCGGTTCGCTCTACATCCGCCCCACGCTCATCGGTACCGAGCCCAACATCGGTGCGGCGGCATCACCCAGCAGGACAACGCTGCTCTACATCCTCAACAGCCCGGTGGGCGACTACTTCGCCGGTGGCATCCGACCCCTCACCCTTTTGGTCGAGGGATCGGTGCCCCGCACCACACCGCAGTTCGGCATGGTGAAGTCAGGAGCGAACTACGTGATGGCCTTGGGCGTCACGCTCGACGCAAAGCGCGACCACGTGGCCGATCAGGTGCTGTTCGCAACCGGCGGTGACATCACCGAAACCGGCGCATCCAACTTCTTCCTGGTCGATGACAAGCGGCTGATCACCCGCAATCTCGACGAGTCGTTCCTCCATGGCGTCACCCGACGATCGCTCATCACCCTGGCTGGCGATCTGGGCTACGAGGTCGAGGAGCGCAGTATCTCGGTCGACGAGCTCGTGGCCTGGTGTGATGGCGGCGAGGTGTTCCTCTCGGGCACCGCAGCGGTTGTGGCTCCGGTCGGAACCATCATCGCCAACGGCGAGCGCGTCCAAATCGGCGATGGTCAACCCGGGGCCAACACGCTGAAGTTGCGCGAAGCGCTCACCGGCATTCAGGTCGGGACCGCCGATGACACCCACAACTGGAGGACCTCGGTATGAGCGTCAAGGTCAGCCCCGCCGAACTCGCCGACAAAGCTGCCCCGTACGGGCCTGCGGCCTTCGTCATCACCACCAAGTCCGACGGAACCTCGCACGTGACCCATCAGCTCGTGACCGTGGCCGACGGCGTTGCCACGTGCCCGGCAGGCAAGGGCACCAGAGCGGCGGTAGCCGATCGTCCAAGCGTGGTCCTGCTGTGGCCGCCGGTCGGGGCAGAGACTTACAGCCTCATCGCCGACGGCCAAGCCCAGGCAACAGAAGAAGGCCTGGAGATCCAAGTAACCGGAGCAGTACTACACCGCCCAGCAGAAGCCGAGACCTGTTAAAACCTGTCGGCCCTGAGGTTTTGAGTAGGGGCACCACAGCCAGAGAGGACGCGGTTGCGGTCGTCCGGAGTGGGCGGAGGACGACACGAGCGCTAAGCCCGATAGCGAAGCGCAGAGAGAGCGACCGCAGGGAGCGAACGACCAGCTAGTACTGAAACCAGCCGTTGCAGTGGAGGGTTTCGCTTTGCTTTTCGCCCTCTGCGCAGCCGTTCACCGGATTCCAGCTGCCGCGGGAGCGCACGCTTGGGGCCTCGGTTTGGTAGGTCACGCCATCGATGACGATGCGGTCGATCCGAAGGTTTCGGTCGATGGGCGGGGCAAAGAGGTCGTTGAGGAACCGGACCCGGACCTGCGAGGGATCGAGTCGGCCGGTGTGGCGGTAGGTGAACTCCTGATAGCGAGGGCCATTGATGTCGCCACCTACCGTCCAGGTACCGACGGTGCGGCCGTCGACCCGCAGATCCATCAGCTCGTCACCGTTGGCTCCGGCCGCATAGATATGGACGATCGAGTCCTGTTGGCCGGTTTGGGGTGCGGTCGTCGTGGTGGGTGATGTGGCGTTTGCGCCGGGCCGTACGTCGGGAGCGACATCGGCGAACTGGAAGTAGCCGGAACATGCCAGGAGATCGGTTTGTTTGTTCCCGGGACGACATCCACTGTCGAGCGTGAAGCCGCCTACCGAGGCCACCGCAGGGTTGGTGGTTGCGTAGTAGGCCCCATTGAGTTCGATGCCGGTGACTTTGAGGTTGCGATCGAAGCTGCCGTCGGCGTTTCGGAAATCGTTGAGGAAGTTGAGGCGAACCTGAGCGGGGTTGACCGCGCCGGCAAACACGTACTCGAACCGTTGGAGCTGGTTGGAGTCGATGGTGACCCGCACGTCGAAGTCGGCGATGGCTCGGTTGCCGATCTGGAGTTGGACTCGCTCGGTGCCGGTCTTTCCGGCCGCATGGATGACGACGGTCGTGGCATCGCCGACTGGGGGAGGAGTGGTGGTGGCCGGCGGAGCAGAGCCGCCGCCGGTTGCGGCCAGGAAGGCGCGTTCGCCGGGGGACCAGAAGGTCGAGAAGACCGTCGCGGTTCCTCCGCCGTTGCTGCCCAGCGCGCCGCTGGCCCACTGCCAACGGTCGTTGTTGCCGAACATGATCGCCGAGACGCCAGCGTTAAGCGCGGCCTGCACGTCGGCGGTGATTTCGGCGGCGCCGGGTGGGTTGCCAGGGCCGTGCGCAGGGCAGTTTGGCCATGGTGGCTGGATGCCTTCGTAGCGCATCTCGGCGGCAAACACCGGTTTGTTGGTATTCTGCTGCACCCGTCTGAGGTCGCGTTCCGCGCCAGCGGCGTTGATGCAGTGGCCGGTCTGGGGCGACAGGAAGTCGACCCAACCTTCGTTGGCGAACTGCAGATGGCGAGATTGCAGACCTGCGGTGTGGTAGGTCATGGGCTGATTTGCGCCAGCGGCTTCAAGGCCGGCCGCCATGTTGCGCCAGATGTTCACATCTTCCCAGTCGCAGAAGTTATCGCCACCGAGTACCCAGGCGTCGATGGCTGGGTGGTCGGCGAACTGGCGAGCCACCTGCTGGCCCAGGCCGTAGGCATTCCAATGTTTGAGTGGGCCCCATCCACTGCCGTTGCCGCAGCCTCGGCTGAGGTCGTTGATGTAGAACACGCCCCAGATCGGGACGAGTCCAACTTTGAGGCCGCGAGCCTGGGCCATGTCGAGGATCGAACGAACGTGGGCGGCATGACCGTTGTTGAGCTGGAACTGTCCTTCGCTGAGCGATGCGGTCGGGTGACCAGAGCCGGGACTGAAGGCAAACATTCCGCCGCCGGTGTGGTTGAACAGCGACAGCCATACGCCGGTATAGCCAGCGTTCTGCAGATGATCGAGATAGGTGGCGGCTTCGCTCTGGTTGGCCCAGAAGGGGAGATCCCAGGCGGTGTCGTAGATCGGAACGGCGGATTGAGACTCGGCCGGATCCTGATCGGAGGTGAGAGCCACGGTAGCGAGCACCGACGCGACAAGGGACAGAAGTACGAGCAGGCGAAGCCCGCGAAAAGCAGTAGTCATCGCCTTAGTTCTATCGACTTGAGAGCGATTTCCAATGCGAAGGTTGGCGAATCACCGGTATTGCTATTTCGTCGAGAACGGGCCGGTGTCGGAAATCACGTCTGGCATTGAAAGGGGCTGGTATGCCGTTGTTGCTGGTGAGTGTGTTGAAATTGTTGATATTGGGGGTGATTGTTCCCTCAGTTCTCGGACACCTTCCAGCGGTGAAATCCGAGCCCTTTTTCTTTGGCGGAGCGCGCAAGATTTTTTGCAGAATCCTCGCGGCTGAGGAGCCCGATAACCGCCCCGCCGGAACCGGCGTAGTTGGCCGGAACGTCGTGTGATCGAGCGAGGTCAACCAACGCCACGTGGCTGGGAGACAGATCGCTGATGCTCGCGCGAAGAGCAAAGCTGGTGCCCATCGCCGCTCCGAGCTGCTCGTGGTTGCCAGTCTCCAGCGCTTCTTCGGCAGCCTGCGCGGCGTCGGCGAGTGCGGACATCGCGTGATGGACTGCGGCCTCGCCGTCGTCGTACCGCCGGCGCAGCTCGCCATGAAATCGCTGACTCGGCTCGGCCGCGGTGGTGTCCCACAGAACCACGAGGTCGAGCGGGCATGCGGGTTGCAACGACCGCTGGGTGAACGGCGGGG
>CAZGVQ010000365.1:0-4403 GCA_964529355.1 uncultured Acidimicrobiales bacterium | reverse complement strand
GCTCAGGATTCTGGGAGCCCACGATGGCCACCGGCTTCGACGGATGAGCCAGAACGAAGGCGAGAGCCACCGCGGCACGGTCGACGCTCTCGCGATCGGCCAACCGGTCCAGCACCGCTATGAGGTCGGGGGCCACATCGTCGCCCGTGGCTAGCCGACCACCGGCCAACGAGCTCCACGCCAGCGGAACCACGCCGTCGCGCATCGCCCGGTCGAGCGTGCCGTCGCGCATCGGATCGAGATGGGCGGCCGAGAATTGCGGCTGCGTGGTTGCAATCGGAAACGGGAGATGAGCGGCCAACGCGTCGTACTGGTCAGCGGTGTAGTTACTCACGCCGACCTCGCGAATCTTTCCGGCGTCGCGGAGGCCAGCCAGCGCCGCTGCGGTGTCGGCCGGATGCGTGAACATGTCGGGCCGATGAATCTGGTAGAGATCGATCGTCTCGACACCCATCCGCCGCAGCGAAGCGTCACAGGCATCCACCAGGTACGCCGGACTCGAGTCGTAGGGCACCGGAGGAAGGATTCCACCCTTGCTGGCCAACACCATCTGTTCACGGAGCTGTGGGGCCTGGCTGAATACTCGGCCCAACAACTCCTCGTTGGCACCGAACCCCGCCCCTCCGTAGTCCAGGCCATAGACATCGGCATTGTCGATGAGATTCATGCCAGCATCGATGGCAGCTTCCACCAAACCCTGAGCTTTGTTGACGTCGGGGTCGGTGAAACGCCAAAGGCCAAAGGACAAAGGCCCGACCGAAAAGGGGCCGATCTGACGTTGGTTGCGGCTGATGAGAGAGTCGTTCACGCGGCGTACACTACCCCAAGATGTGTAAGCGTTTACAGCCTTGTCCGACCGGCGTGATCCCGTGGAGTTCTCCTCAGTGAATCAGTCAGCGAATCCCTCTGAAACCATCCGCTACGGCATCATTGGCTCGGGGATGATGGGCGTCGAACACATCGAGAACCTCAACGCGGTCGATGGCACGGTAGTAACTGCGCTCGCCGACCCGCATCAGCCCTCACTCGATGCCGGCGCAGCCGCCGCCGACCAATCGGTCACCACCTTTGCCGACTATCGCGATCTGCTTGACTCTGGTCTCTGCGATGCACTGGTGATCGCCTCGCCGAACTTCACCCACGTCGACGTGCTCAGCGACGCACTCGAAACCGACCTCCACATGCTGGTCGAGAAGCCTCTTTGCACCACGGTCGAGGACTGCAAAGCGGTCATTGAGAAGGCTCGAGATCATCGCGGGATCATCTGGGTCGGACTCGAGTACCGCTATATGCCACCGGTCTCGGCTCTCATCGAAGAAGTGCAGTCCGGCACGGTGGGAACCATTCATATGGTGGCCATTCGCGAGCACCGCTTCCCGTTCCTGGAAAAGGTGGGTGACTGGAACCGGTTCAACCGCAACACCGGCGGCACCCTGGTCGAAAAAACCTGCCACTACTTCGACCTGATGAACCACATCACCGGCGCCCGACCGGTGAGAGTGTTCGCCTCCGGCGGCCAGAGCGTCAACCACCTCGACGAAACCTACGACGGCGCCACGCCCGACATCCTCGACAACGCGTTCGTGATCGTCGACTTCGACTCGGGGGCCCGGGGCTTACTCGACCTCAACATGTTCGCCGAAGCCACCTTCAACCAGGAGGAACTCTCGGTTGTCGGCGACAAGGGAAAGGTCGAGTCACTCATTCCCGAACACATCATGCGTATCGGTCGACGAGGCCAGCACTTCATCGGCGATGTCGAGGTACGAAGTGTCCATGACGACACGGTCGGCCACGTGGGCTTTCATCACGGGTCGAGCTTCATCGAACACACCAAGCTGCGCGACGCGATCATCGCAGGCACCGACCCCGAGGTCACGCTCGAAAACGGTCTGCTTTCGGTTGCGGTCGGGGTGGCAGCCCACCGAAGCATCGATGAAGGCCGAGCGGTTTCCCTTGACGAGGTCCTCTAAGTAGCGCGTTCGCGAGACGTAAGATATGCGCGATGAACAAACTGCTGTGGGCGTTCGTTGCGTGGACGTTGTTCGTATGGTTTACGCGACTTCGCAATGTATTCGGCGACGACGGCCTCACCACCGGCGAGACCCTTTGGGCAGCCGGCATTGCTTTGGCGTTCCTGATCATCGCCGCATCGATTCCACTGGTCGCTTTCGGGGCACGACGGTTCCTCCCCCACTACGTGAGTACCGTCGCCGTCATCACCATCGGCTGGTGGACGGTTCGACTCTTCACCAACCTGGCTGCCGACGAGAGCACGGGATTCAAAGTGGTGCACACGATCTTGTCGATAGTGGCCATTGGACTCAGTGCCGCGATCCTCGCCCGCACCACGTCGACGATGCGCCAACGCGCACCGTCGCTCCCGGATACCCCCGAGACGGACAGCGTCGGTAGTATCTGAGCTATGGGTCAGCCGGTCACCGTCATTGAGAAACCCTCGTCGCGTGCTGGAGTTGTTCGCTATGAGATCAACCGCAGCATCACGGGAATGGGCCACGAGCGCTACGTGAAGGGCCAGGAGGTCCAGGGCGACCGCCCGGCCGACGAACTCGCTCGGCGACTCTTCGCCCGCGGCGGCGTCGACGCGCTGCACATCAACAGCAACGTCATCACCATCGACCTCGATGGCGGCGAGACCGACGGCATCGCCGAACTCATCACCGAGCTGTTCACCTTCTACCGGCCCGGCGTACCCATCCCCACCGAGGCCGACTTCGCCTAGAGCGCGTGTTGTTGCAGCCAGGTATACATCGCGATACCGCTTGCGACGCCGGCGTTGATACTGCGCGTCGAGCCGAACTGGCTGATCGAGCAGATCTGAGTTACCGCCGCTCGGGCGCCAGCGGATAGTCCCGGACCTTCCTGACCAAAGAGCAGCACACAGCTCTCGGGGAGCTCCACCGACTCGAACGGCACGGAGCCCGGCAGGTTGTCGACGCCCACGATCGGCACATTCGACGCCAAGGACCACTCGACGAACTCCTCGATCGTAGGGTGGTGACGCACGTGCTGGTAGCGGTCGGTCACCATAGCTCCGCGACGGTTCCATCGACGCTTTCCAATGATGTGTACCTCAGCGGCCAGAAACGCGTTGGCATTGCGCACCAACGTGCCGATGTTGAGGTCGTGCTCCCAATTCTCGACCGCGACGTGGAAACTGTGGCGACGGGTATCGAGATCGGCCACGATGGCCTCGCGACTCCAGTAGCGATACTGGTCGACCACATTTCGCGTATCGCCCTCGGCCAGTAGTTCGGGGTCGTAGCGGTCATCGTCGGGCCACGGTTCGGCGTGCGGCCCGACACCGATCGAGTCGCTTCGCACGAACCGGTCGTCGTCGGACTCGGTGGTCGGCATGCCACCAGTGTGGTTGTTTGCCTAGCCCTTCACCGAACCGGCCAGGAGGCCCCGAACGAAATACCGTTGCAGCGAGAAGAACACCACCAGCGGGAAGAACGCCTGCACAAATGCACCCGCCGAGAGCAGATGCTCGTTTCGGCCGAAGTCACCCGCAAGGTTGGCGATCGCGATGGTGGTTGGCTGCGCTTCCCGGTTGGCGCCGATCATGGTGTTCGCGATGAGGAAATCGTTCCAGGTCCACAGGAACTGAAAGATCGCGAACGCAGCAAGCACCGGGACCGACAGCGGCAGAACGATGCGCCAGAAGATGGTGAAGTGGTCGGCACCATCGATGCGCGCCGACTCAAAGACATCTTTGGGAAGCCCCGAGATGTAGTTGTGCAACAGGAAGATAGCGAACGGTAGACCAAAGCCAGTGTGGGTCAGCCAGACCGCTGCCGCGGTTCCCGCCAGATCGAAGTCGGGAATCACCGTGAGGGTCTTCTCCATGAACGGAAGCGTCAGATGCGCACCACCCGAGTAGAGCTGCAACAGCGGGATGAGCGCCACCTGCAACGGCACGGCAAGCAACGACACCGTTGCGATGAACAACCACTCACGCCCCTTGAAATCAATCCACGCAAAGCCGTAGGCAGCAAAGGCCGCGATGGCGATAGGGATGATCGTGGCCGGGATGGCGATCGCGAAGGAGTTCGCAAGCGACTCGAGGATTGCGTTGGTGGACGAAGCAGTGAGCACGGTTTCGTAGTTCTCGAGCGTGCTGCCTCCCTCATCGCTGAAGAAGTTCCACCAACCCGACCCGCGCTGATCATCGCGGGTTCGGAACGAGTTGACCGCAAGGCCAAAGGTGGGGATGCTCCAGATGACCACGATGAACCACAACGCACCCGTGGGGATCGCTCGAAGCACGCGGTAGATAGCGGCTCCAACACCTGATTTTCCAGCGCTGGGATCGACAATTTTTGGAGATGCCATGGTTAGTTCTGCGCCTTCTGCATCTGACGAATGTTGTAGAACATGAC
>CAZGVQ010000364.1:0-4404 GCA_964529355.1 uncultured Acidimicrobiales bacterium | reverse complement strand
CGTCCATCGGATTGCTGGCGGTGGGTGCCCAGATGCAGCCGGCTTCAGGGCAGAGCGATCAGGTCCTGTATCTCACCTTCGATGACGGGCCGTCCAACGAGTTCACCTGGTCGATCCTCGACGCGCTCGACGAATATGACGCCAAGGCGACGTTTTTCCCTGTCGGTGCACGGTTCCGCGGAACCGAAGATCTCGTGCGATCGATTGCGAGTCGCGGCCACCAGATCGGGAACCACACGATCAACCACCCGAACCTGGTATCGGTCTCCGACGGCGAAGTCCGGTCCGAGCTCGAAGAGGCCAACGAGGCCATCGCAACCCTCGTTGGTGTCGTACCTACCTGCTGGCGTCCGCCAGCGGGAAGCTCCGACGGCCGAGTCGATGGCATCGCCGCAGGCCTGGGTCTCGAAAAGGTGCTCTGGAACCGCGGTGGCAACGATTTCGGGCTGACCTCGGGACAGGAGTTCCTCGACCGGGTTCGCGACTCGAGGTCAGGCGACATCATTCTTTTGCACGACTCTGCTGGTCCGAACACGGTGGACGCCACACGGCTGGTGCTCGAACACTTCACCGAGCAGGGCTTCCGGTTCGAAACGGTGCCGCAGTGCCGGGCACTCACTCCGGCGACCACAACGATTCCACCGACAACGACGATCACAACCGTTCCACCAACAACATCGACGACAACGCTGCCACCGGAACCGGTCAGCGATGCGCCCATCGCCATCCGGGCTCGCGGCACTACGGGAAGCGAAATCATCAAACTCAAAGTCAACCGGAAAGTCGTGGCCGCATTCACACTCTCGACCGGCCTTCGCGACTATCAGTACAGTCCCCGTACCTCGACCAAGGTCAACACCATCCAGGTCTTCTTTGTGAACGATGGCGATCAGAACGGCAACGGAAGGGATGTCGAAATCGATTTCGTCAGCGTGAACGGTCGGGTCTTTGAGGCCGAACACCCCGAGGTGAAGTCCAAAGGGGCCTGGGTCGCTGGCGCCGGCTGTTCGGGGGGCTTCCACGAGACGGAACTCCTGGCTTGCAAAGGCTGGTTTCGGTTCAAGGTACCGAACCGAACCCGGATTGAGCCGGCCAGGTAGTCGGTTCGAAAGCAGCCCGCGAAGGCGGGTTGTACGATGTTCGGGACCACGAATTCCGAGGACCATCCGGTTGCTGCAAACCGAACAGATCGACGAACTGCTCACTCGCTACGGTGCCGCCGAAGCGCGGATTGCGGCGAATCTCCTCGAGCTTGACGAGCATCCCACCTACAAGATCCTGAGCGCCGGCGGACTGCGGGGCACCACGTTGGCGCAGGTCGGGCCGGCGATGGAAAAGGCGCCCGAACTCTGGCGTTGGCTCAGCCAGCTCCAGGTCACGCTGAACGATGCGCGCGACATCCGCGACGACGGCCGCATGAATTCTGATCGGCGCGAGCGGCTCAGTCACTACCTCACCGGTCCATCGATTCTGTTGCATGTCGACGAGCGCAGCCTTGCCCAGCGCGACCTGCTCGATGTCAGCAGCGCTGACGTTCATGGAACCATCGACCAGCTGCTGCACCAGATGCGCTCGGTGTACGAACCAATCCGCGACGCGGTAGCCACCGTCGATCAGGTCTGGACCGAAGTCGTGCCTCGAACCTCCAGCGGCGATACCACCCTCGAGCGACTCAAGAACGACGCCAGCCGACTCGGAATTTCCGAACCCACGCTCACGGTGCTGCAGGCCCGACTGCGCGATGTGAAGTCGGCGCTGGCGCAAGACCCGATGTCGCTCAGCGGCGACTACGCCGCCGATCTCGATGGCCTCATCACCGAGGCCACCCATCAGATGGCCACGATTGCTCGGGGGTACGACGAACTCGATGGCGATATCGCCGAGTCGGAGACCCATCTCGCCGAACTCCGCGTGCTCCGCAACCGGGCAGCTACGGCCCATACGCAGGCGGGCACCAAGATCGTCGACGCCCAGGGTCTTATCCGCACGCCGGACGTGGCGATCATCGACGGCGAAAGGGGTTTGGCCTCGATGGCCGACGCACTTCGCACGGGTTCTGACGATTGGCAGCAAAAGCGCCAGGAACTCGACGAATGGATGGCCAAGGTTGTGGCCTTACGGGAACAGCTCAGCCGCGCCTACGAACACAACTCGGCTCCCCTGCGTCGGCGAGACGAGTTGCGCGGTCTGCTTGCCGCGTATTGGGCCAAGGCAGCGGCGGTGGGGCGTTCGGAAGATCCGATGCTTTCGGACCTGCATGACGACGCACACGCAGCGCTATTCATCTCGCCCACCGATCTCGACCGTGCAACGATGCTGGTATCGGCGTTCGGGAACGCCATGCGGTTGCCGGCCAACGCGGTGACCTCCGCCCCCGAAGCCCACAATAAAGGCCAAGACGAGCAAGACGAGCAAGAGGGAGCAACGCCATGAGTTCGTGCAGTGTCACCGCGGGATGTACCGGCTCCTTCGCCAGCGACGGGTACTGCGATACGTGTGGATCGAAAGCTCCGGCACAATCCGCGGCGCCGGTTGCTGCAACACCTGCCCCAGCCCAGCCGGCTGGTGTGCCGGTGGCCGCGGGTTCTGCGTGCACCCAGGCCGGCTGCGGGGGCGCGATCGAGAGCGACGGCTACTGCAACACCTGTGGTATTGCGGCCGCTCAACCCGCCGCTCACGCTGTTCACGCTCATGGCGCCGCCCCCATCGGCGCGTCGACCCCTCTGGCGTCGGCGGCTTCGATTGCGGCCCCCACCGCTCCCGGCACGTCATCGCAGCGCACCGGGCCGACCTCGACCCGTCGCACCGCCAGCACCCGTCGCACCGGAATTGCACGAGAGCGGTTGGGCATGGGCCTGGTCACCGTGCCGCCGACCCCCGAAGGCGATCCGGCGGCGGCGCTCATGTCGGCCGAGAAGATTCAGAGCGTCCTGGGTGTGGTTCCCGAAGAGAAGCGGGTCTGTACCAACTGTGGCAACGAGGTTGGCCGCTCGAGCGGCGAGCGTGAAGGGCGCGTGCAGGGGTTCTGCGGAAACTGCCGCACTCCCTTTGATTTCACCACCAATGCTCCGTCACTAAAAAGCGGTGACCTGGTGGCCGGTCAGTACGAGATCCTCGGCCCGCTCGCCCACGGCGGTATGGGGTGGATCTACCTGGGCAAAGACAAAGCCGTATCGGACCGGTGGGTGGTACTCAAAGGTCTCCTCAACCGCGACGATGTCGACGCCGTGGCCTCGGCCGTAGCCGAACGGCAGTTCCTGGCTCGTATAGAGCACGGCAGCATCGTCAACATCTACAACTTCGTCACCCATGCCGGGGCGGGCTACATCGTGATGGAGTACGTGGGCGGCGAGTCGCTGAACGCCAAGCTCAAAGATCGTCGCCAGGCCAACGGCGGTGTGCCCGACCCGCTTCCGGTTACCGACGCAATCGCCTATGTGCTCGGAATCCTTCCGGCGATGGGGTACCTCCATGACCTGGGTCTGGTCTACAACGACCTCAAGCCAGCCAACATCATGGGTGTCGGCGATGGTGTGAAGCTCATCGATGTCGGCGGCGTTATGCAGATCGACGATCACGATGCCGCAATCTTTGGCACCCGAGGTTTCCAGGCGCCCGAAATCGCAACGATGGGCCCATCGATTTCGTCCGATCTCTTCACGGTGGGCCGAACGCTCGCGGTCATGATTCTCGACTTCGTCTTTCACAAGGGTGCCCACGAGCACACGCTTCCCAGTGCTGACTCGGCTCCGATCTTTGCGAAGTGGGAGTCGCTGCACCGCTTCATGCTCAAGGCCACTGCACATCACCCCGACGATCGTTTTCAGGACGCCGACGAGATGGCTTTGCAGCTGGCCGGGGTTCTTCGGGAGATCGTCGCCGTGACACAACGCAGTCCTCGGCCCGTTCCCAGCGAGTTGTTCGAGGGCGACCGTCTCGCAACGCTGCTCATCGATGCCGACGACAACGAACTGGTCGATACGCCCGACTGGAACGTTCTTCCTCACCCCAAGGTCGACCCGGCCGATCCCGCTGCGGCCTTCCTCATCGGTATCGAAGATGTCGAGCCTGCCCGCGCGATCGAGTTGATCAGCGATGGGCAAAAGGGTGGTTCGGTACCCGAGAGCCGCGAGATTCGACTGCGGGTGATTCGCGCCATGCTTGAAGGCGGCGGGGCTGGCACCGGTCATGTTGCCGCCAGCCTCGACCGCATCGAAGCGACCGATCCATGGGATTGGAGAATCAACTGGTACCGAGGGCTGCTCAAGCTTGAGAACGACGACCCGCATGGTGCGGCTGAGCTGTTCAGCAAGGTCTGGACGGAGATTCCGGGCGAGGTAGCCCCCAAGGTGGCGGTGGCCATTGCCGCCGAACGGGCCGGTGAGTACGGCCGCGCCGCAACGT
>CAZGVQ010000363.1:0-4411 GCA_964529355.1 uncultured Acidimicrobiales bacterium | reverse complement strand
GCACCGGCGGCGGCTGGGACGAGTTCCGTCAGCTCATGGTCGACATGGGTGAGATCGGCGGCACCAACGGTTGTGGTCGCACACTGTGGGAGTTCTCGAGCAACCTCAACCGCTACGGCACCACGATGGCTCCGATGCTGCTGCCGCACTTCACCGACGGCTGCATTGGTTCGATGGAAGGCTTGTACTTCGAATCTTCGGCCAGCGTGCCCTACCACTTCCTCATGCAGTCCGAGCTCGGCGAAAGCAACTCGCGTGCCCAGCGCGAGCTTCCCTACAGCGACTTCAACCTCGATCAGGGTGTCGATCACCTGCAGCTGTACGGGGTCAAGTACTACCTGGCGTTCAGCGACCTTGCCGTGAACTCAGCTCGAGCCCACGACGAGCTCAACGAGTTGGCCAGCAGCGGTCCCTGGGTGGCCTTTGGCGTCGAAGAGTCCGAGATGATCACCCCGCTCGGCTTCGAGCCGGCGGTCATGACCAATGTCGGAGCAGCTCAGGACGAGTGGCTCGACGTCGGTGTTGAGTTCTTCCAGAACACCTCCAACCAGGATGTCTTCCTCGCCGCCGACGGCCCGGCCGACTGGCAGCGGGTCGAGATGATTGAAGAAGCCACCCTTCCCGTCGCCGAAGGCGAGATCGAACCGCCCGACCTGTGGGGCGGAGTGGTGCCCTCGACCGAACTTGCCCGCAACGCGGTAGCCCCGGTGGAGGTGTTCGACATCGAGTCCGACACCAACACGATTTCGTTCTCGGTCGACCAGGTCGGCTCGCCGGTCCTCGTGAAGGCCTCGTACTTCCCGAACTGGAACGTCTCGGGTGCCGAAGGGCCGTTCCGGGTCACCCCGAACCTGATGGTCGTAGTACCGACCGACACCAATGTGGAACTCAGCTTCGGTCACACCTGGGTCGAGTACCTGTCCTGGTTCATTACGGCCCTCGGCGCCGCCGGGCTGGTCGTGCTCTCCCGACGCGACGAGGGCGAAGACGCTCCGTTGTTCGACCCGGTTGAGCGTTGGTTGGCCTCGCCGAGTGGGCCAGTGCTGACCGACGGACCTCTGGTCGAGCCGATGGTGGCGTCAGAACCAGATCACGAAGACGCTTCGTACGCCGCGGGATACCGCGATGCCCTTGCTTCACTCGGTATCGATGAACCGCCGGAGTTTCCCGGTGACGATATCGACGATGGCTGAGTCATCGAGTCCGTTGCTTGGGCGCACCGGACTCCGTTGGTTCGCTCTCGGCGGAGTAATTGCAACGGTTGTCGACGTTGGCCTTTACGTCGCGCTGCGCGAATCGGGATGGGCGCTCCTCCCGAGTGACCTCGTCGCGCTCGGAACGTCGGCCGCGGTGTCCTATGCGCTTCATCGCGTCATGTGGCTTCGCCGCGATCCATTTCGTCGATGGATGCATAGCCCGGCGATGTTTCTGGCCGTGGCGGTCCTGGCCGGATTCGTGGACATCGTGGTTCTGTCGATTGCCGGCGACAACCACCTGATCGCCAAGCTCATCGCGCTCACCTGCGCCGCGGCGGTTCGGGTTCTTGCCTACCGGTCGCTGCTGCTTCGTGTTGTTCGCTCCGAGCAAAGCTCTCCAGCCCAACGGCCAATACCGTCGGGGGAGTACCGGCTATCGGTTGTGGTGCCGGCCTTCCGCGAAGCCGATCGCATCGCCGGAACCATTGCCACCATTCACGAACAGCTCGATCACCTCGATGTCAACGGTGTCGAAATCGTTGTGGTCGACGACGGGTCTGACGACATGACCGCCGAGACGGCCGAGCGAGCGGGCGCAACCGTGGTTCGTCTCGCTGAGAACCGCGGAAAGGGCGGCGCCGTTCGAGCCGGTGTGCAGCAGGCCAACGGGCGAACGATCGCCTTTCTCGACGCTGACCTCGCCTACCAGCCTCGACTACTCGAAGCCTTTGTGGTCGAAATCGAAAACGGGTGGGATGTTGTGGTCGGAAACCGCAAACACGTTGCCACCACCACGCTGGTGCAGGCCGGCCGGCTCCGCGAGATCGGCGGACGTATGGTCAACCTCGCCACCCATGCGCTGCTTCTCGGCCAGTACCGCGACACTCAATGCGGGCTCAAGGCGTTTCGCTCCGATGTGGCCCGCATGCTGTTCTCGCTTGGACGTATCGACGGCTTTGCCTTCGACGTCGAGCTCTTTCATCTCGTCGAGCGGTATCGGCTGTCGCTTCACGAGGTTCCGGTGACCGTCGAGAACTCCGAGCGCTCGACCGTGCGACTCGTGGCTGACACACGCCGTTTGTTTGCCGACTTGTTCCGGGTGAGGCGGTGGGCTGCTCGAGGTGTGTATGACCTCGATCCGTCCACCATCGATCTTCCGGCACCCCAAGCGAATGCCCCCCAACCCCAATAGGATTTCTCTCATGGCTGATCTCGACGCAATCTTCAAGGCATACGACATACGAGGCCTCGTGCCCGAACAACTCGATGCCGAGGCCTCGCGGGCTATCGGCGCTGGCTATGCCCGCTATCTCGTCGACAACGACGGCGCGACCCAGGTGGTAATCGCCCGCGACATGCGGCCAACCGGCGAGGAATACTCCGAGGCATTCGCCGACGGTGTCATGAGCCAGGGTGTCGATGTGATCATGATCGGGCTGGCTTCCACCGACATGATGTACTTCGCCTCGGGAAACCTCGGGATTCCCGGAGCGGTCTTCACCGCGTCACATAACCCGGCCGAGTACAACGGCATCAAGATGAGTCGGGCCCATGCGGCGCCCATCGGTGGCGACACCGGACTCGGCGACATCAAAGAAATGGCCGCCAACGGCCTGCCCGACGCTGACACCCGAGGTACCCGCTCGGAGATGGAGATGCTCGACGCATTCGCCGACCACGTGCGGAGTTTTGTCGATACCTCCAAGCTCACCGGCCTCAAGATCATCGCCGACACCGCCAATGGCATGGGTGGCCTTGTCGCCCCTGCCGTCTTCAGCAAGATCGACGTCGATATCGAGATCATGTATCCCGAACTCGACGGCACCTTCCCCAACCACGAGGCCAACCCGATTCAGCCCGAAAACCAGAAGGACCTCATCGCCCGCGTTCTCGAAACCGGTGCCGATGTCGGGCTCGCGTTCGACGGCGACGCCGACCGGGTGTTCCTGGTCGACGAGACCGGCCGCCCCATTTCGGGTTCGCTCACCACCGCACTTGTGGCCAAGCGCATGCTCGAGAAGAAGCCGGGAAGCACCATCCTGCACAACCTCATCTGCTCGAAGTCGGTGCCCGAGGTCATCACCGAAGGTGGCGGCACCGCGGTGCGCACCCAGGTGGGCCACAGCTACATCAAGGCCGATATGGCCGAAACCGGTGCGGCCTTTGCGGGCGAGCACTCGGGCCACTACTACTTCGCCGACAACTGGCGCGCCGACTCTGGCCTGATTGCCTCGATGTTCATTCTCGAAGCGATGTGCGACACCGGCCTCAAGCTCAGCGAACTCGTTGCGCCGCTCGACCGCTACTCAGCCTCGGGCGAAATCAACACCAAGGTCGATGACGCTAAGGCCACCATCGAGAAGGTGGCAGCCGCCTACCCCGACGCCGAACAGAGTCGCCTCGATGGTCTCACCGTCGACTTTGGCGACTGGTGGTTCAACCTGCGGGCCTCGAACACCGAGCCGCTGCTGCGCCTCAACCTCGAAGCCGGCACCCCCGAGGAAGTCGACACCAGAGTCGCTGAGGTCATCGCGCACTTCTAGGAGCTCAACGGCTGGGCTTCAGCCCTGGTCGACGGAGAGGCCAACCGACCCAGCGAGCGCGTGCATAAGCAACGGGAGCTGAGCGTCGGTGATACGAAACCCGTCGAGTCGGGTGATGGTAGCGAAGCTGATCGCGGTTGCGGATCGTAGGTCGACGCGTTCTGCGGAGATCCGATCAGCGCCGAGCTCATGGATTTTCGAGCCCGCGAAGTCGATGTCGGCGATTGTTGCGTCAAAGAGATCGAGACCGTCGACCTGGCACTCGCGGAACGCGACCCGGCTCAGCTCGGCCATGCGCATGTTGGTGAGGCGGAGGCTGCAGTTATCGAACTCGACATCGACAAGACTGCCGGTGGAGAAGTCGGTGCCATCCAACTTGCAGTTGCTGAAGGTCGACCGTCGCACCGACGAGAATCGCCGTGCACTGAGGTCGCAGTTCTCGAACCGGCAATCGGCCACCGTGATCTCGGTCGTTTCGGCTCGACCAAACTCAACATTGACGAAGGAGCTGCCCGACAGCTCGAGTTCGTCGCAGGCGGTGAGATCAAACGCCAGGCCGGAAGCTTCGACCTTTGTCAGCTCGGCCCAGCCACGCTCCACAACAAACTCGTCATGGGTTACCTGGGCGCCGGATGGAACGGGTTTGATCTTTGGCGGAGCGGCAAATGGGTC
>CAZGVQ010000362.1:0-4417 GCA_964529355.1 uncultured Acidimicrobiales bacterium | reverse complement strand
GCCCAGCGCTGCATCGGCCAAGCGGGTCCGCTTCGAGGTGCAGGAGACGGTCTCGGTTGCGCAGCGCCTGATCAATAGCCTGCATCCCTACACCAGCTACCTCATCATCCCCATTTTCGCTCTCGCGAATGCCGGCATCGAAATCAGCGGCACGGCCATCAGCGAGGCTGCGTCCTCCAGCGTCACCCTCGGCGTCATTCTCGGACTCGTCGGCGGAAAGCTCGTGGGTATCAGCGGGTTCACCTTCATCGCAGTGAAGCTGGGCATATCCGATCTCCCCGAAGGCATGAACTGGCGTCGCGTGTTTGGCGTTGCCGCCATGGCCGGTATCGGCTTCACCGTTTCTATCTTCATCACCACCCTGGCCTTCGAGGACGACGTGCTTCAGGAGCAGGCGAAACTCGGCATTATTGCGGCGTCGGTGATAGCGACCGCCATCGGTACCGCGTTGCTCTGGAAGGGCCCCGAGGAACTCGAGGATGTCCCTTCGGAGATCCCAACCGACGATCGCGAAGCGGCGGTCGCCGGGGCCGCAGCGCACTGAAATTTCTTTGATTGAGTACTCACCGTGTTGGCTTTTCGCCGATATGGGTACAGGATCAAGCCTCGGGAATCCGCTGAAAGGTGGGTTTCCTTGAGGCTTTACCTTTCTCTACCCTCACATCGGTAGCCTCACATCATCGCAGCCATATCGAATCGATCCGGTCTCGCGCATCCTTGTGCGAAGCCGCTGTTTTTCAATCCGGAGCACTGAACTTCACGTGACTAATGCACTCGTTATTGTCGAGTCACCCGCAAAGGCCAAGACCATCGCGGGCTACCTCGGCGACGGCTTCGTCGTCGAGTCTTCAATCGGCCATGTCCGCGACCTCCCACGAGGCGCGGCCGACGTGCCAGCTGCCTACAAGGGCGAGAAGTGGGCCCGGATCGGCATCGACGTCGAGAACGACTTCAAGCCGCTCTACGTTGTTTCAGCCGACAAGAAGGATCAGATCAAGAAGCTGAAGAAGTTGCTGAAGGAAGCCGACGAGCTCTATCTGGCAACTGATGAGGATCGTGAAGGGGAGGCGATTGCCTGGCATCTTCTCGAGGTTCTGAACCCGCAGATTCCGGTGAAACGAATGGTGTTCCACGAGATCACCAAAACCGCTATCAAGGCGGCGATGGATGAACCCCGCGAGCTCGACCGTCACCTTGTCGACGCACAGGAAGCTCGTCGGATGCTCGACCGTCTGTATGGCTACGAAGTATCGCCGGTGCTCTGGAAGAAGATCATGCCGAAGCTCTCGGCAGGTCGTGTGCAGAGCGTTGCCACCCGAATCGTTGTCGAACGCGAACGTGAACGCATGGCGTTCATCGCGGCCGGCTATTGGGATCTCAGCGCAACCTTCGAGAACGCCTCAGGCTCTTCTTCCAACGACACTGAGAAGCAGCCCTTCAGCGCCAACCTTCTTTCGATTGACGGCCAGCGGGTTGCTTCGGGTCGCGACTTCGAACAGGACGGCACGCAAAAGAACACCGACGTCAAGGTTCTCGACGAAGCCAGCTCGGGTGCCCTTGCCAAGGGCCTCGAAGGCGTTGCCGCCAAGGTCAACTCGGTCGAGCCCAAGCCGTACCGTCGTCGTCCTGCGGCACCCTTCATTACCTCCACCTACCAGCAGGAAGCTGGCCGCAAGCTTCGGGTGTCATCGGCCATGGCTATGCGGGCCGCTCAGGGTCTGTACGAAAAGGGCTATATCACCTATATGCGTACCGACAGCACCACGCTGTCCGAGACCGCCCTCACCGCCGCCCGCTCGTACGTGAAGGACAAGTACGGCGACGACTACCTTCCCGACGAGCCCCGCACGTACTCCAAGAAGGTCAAGAACGCACAGGAGGCCCACGAGGCCATCCGTCCGGCCGGCGATGTGTTCAAGCTGCCCGCCGAGGTTGCCAAAGACGTCCCCAAGTCGGAGGCTGCGGCGTACGAGCTCATCTTCAACCGCACCGTTGCTTCGCAGATGACCGACTGTACCGGCGAGACCATGTCGGTCAAGCTTGGCGCCACCGCTGCCGGCGGCGAGGTCACCGAGTTTTCGGCCAGCGGTACCGTCATCATCCACCAGGGTTTCCGCAAGATCTACACGGTCTCCAAGGCGGTCGACGCTGAAGAGGACGAGAGCGATAACGAGCGCAAGCTCCCCGCCATGGCGGTGGGCGATTCGCTCAGCATCAGCGACATCCTTCCCGAAGGCCACGAGACGCAACCGCCGTCGCGCTACACCGAAGCCTCGTTGGTCAAGAAGCTCGAAGAGCTCGGCGTGGGCCGCCCGTCGACCTTCGCGTCGATCATGGGCACCATCCAGGATCGCGGCTATGTGTGGAAGAAGGGTTCGGCCATGGTGCCGTCCTTCACCGCCTTCTCGGTTGTTGGCTTGCTCGAGGGTCACTTCCCTGATCTGGTCGACTACGCCTTCACAGCGAAGATGGAAACCGATCTCGACGCCATCGCCGACGGTGAGGCCGAAGCGGTGCCATGGCTGGCCCGCTTCTACTTCGGCGAAGGCGAGATGACCGAAGGGCTCAAGCAGAAGGTCGACGAGCGGCTCGGCGAAATCGATGCCCGCGCCATCAACACCATCCCCCTCGGAATCTCCGAGGACGGCGAGGCCGTTGTGGCCCGGGTCGGAAAGTACGGCCCGTACGTGCAGGCCGGTGAGGCTCCGAGCCCCGACGAGAAGCCCCGCACCGCCAGCATCCCGGACGAACTCGCTCCCGATGAGCTCACCGTCGAAAAGGCGATGGAGTACATCGAGGCACCGAGCGGCGACAAGGAGCTCGGCGAGGACCCCGAAACCGGCCTCATGGTGTACGCCAAGGCTGGTCGCTTCGGTCCCTACGTGCAGCTCGGCGAAATCGTCGACGGCGAAGAGAAGCCCAAGACCGGCTCGCTGTTCAACTCGATGTCGCTCGACACCATCACCTACGACGAGGCCATGAAGCTGCTGTCGCTTCCGCGAATGGTTGGCGTCGACCCGTCCGATGGCAAAGAGATCAACGTTCAGAACGGTCGCTACGGGCCCTACCTCAAGAAGGGCAAAGACAGCCGCAGCATGGAGAAAGAGGAAGACCTCTTCACCATCACGCTCGACGAGTGCCTGAAGCTGCTGGCCCAGCCCAAGCGTCGGGGCGGCGGAACCGCCAAGCCACCGCTGCGCGAAGACCTCGGTGAAGACCCCGAGACCGGCAAGGAGATGATCGTCAAGGACGGTCGTTTCGGTCCCTATGTCACCGATGGCGAGTACAACGCCTCGCTGCGCAAGGGCGATGTGGTCGAGGAACTCACCTCGGAACGAGCCGCCGAGCTTCTGGCCGAGCGACGAGCCAAGGGTCCGGCCAAAAAGGGCAAGAAGGCCAAGAAGACCACCAAGAAAAAGAAGACCACGGCCAAGAAGAAGGCGACCGCGAAGAAGGCCGCAAAGAAGAAGGCCCCGGCCAAGAAAAAGGCAGTGGCTAAAAAGAAGGCCGTCGCAACCACTGAGTCAACCGACGCCGAGCCAGCCGACTCAGCCGAGTAACAGCTACTGGTCGTAGTGGACCCAGCCGTTGCAGTGCAGCCAGGGTGATTGTTTGAAGCCTTGGTCGCAGTTGCCGCCGCTCCAGGTGCCTTTGGATTCGGTGGTGGGTGCTTCGGTTTCGTAGCGGGTGCCGTCGATCGCGATGGCGTCGATGTAGGCGTCGCGGGCTGATCCGTTGTCGTTGGTGAACAGCACACGGACGTCGCTGGGCTGAATCTGAACCGGGCTCGTCCAGGTGTAGGTGGTGAGCGCCTGGCTGAGGGTATGGGTGGCAACGACCTGTCCGGCGACTTCGATCTCGATGGTCTCGCTCCCGGCTTTGCCTCTGGCGATCACGTCGAGCACCGGGTTGTTGCCTGGCGGGGGAGTGGTTGGCGCTTGGGTGTTTGGAGGCGTCGTGCCTTGGTTGTAGTGGACCCAGCCGTTGCAGTGGAGCCAGGGTGATTGTTTGAAGCCTTGGTCGCAGTTGCCGCCGCTCCAGGTGCCTTTGGATTCGGTGGTGGGTGCTTCGGTTTCGTAGCGGGTGCCATTGATCGCGATGGCGTCGATGAAGGCGTCGCGCGCTGTCCCGTTGTCGTTGGTGTACAACACCCGCACGTCGTCAGCATTGATGTTGCCGGCTGGATTGGTCCAGCGGAAGGTCTGGAGATTGGTGGTCAGGGTGTGGGTTGCCACAACGGTGCCGGCTACCTCAACGGAGATCGTCTCGCTTCCGCTCTTGCCGCGGGCGATGACATCGAGCACGGCGTTGCCACCCGTCGGCGTGGTGCCTTGGTTGTAGTGGACCCAGCCGTTGCAGTGGAGCCAGGGTGATTGTTTGAAGCCTTGGTCGCAGTTGCCGCCGCTCCAGGTGCCTT
>CAZGVQ010000361.1:0-4421 GCA_964529355.1 uncultured Acidimicrobiales bacterium | reverse complement strand
GGACAGCGTGGTCGACGACCTTTTGAAGCGCTTGGATGAAGAGCGATTCGTGGCTGTCGTGGGGCCATCGGGCTCGGGAAAGTCCTCGGTGGTTCGAGCAGGCGTGGTTCCACGTCGCCGCGATGATGGGCACTACATCCTGTCGATCGTGCCGGGCCCGCATCCGTTCGACGAACTCGAAACTGCGCTGTCACGACTCGCGCCGTTGGGCAGCGGTTCTTTGAAGCCGCGCTTCGAGGCCGACGAGCGAGGACTGCTCCGAACCATCTCGTCGATCCTTCCCGAAGACGGTCGTGCTCTCCTGTTGGTCGACCAGTTCGAAGAACTCTTCACAATGACAGATCCGGAAGAGTGCGCACGATTCCTCGAGGCGCTCGCCGCTATCGCATCCGATCCGCGCTCGGGTATCAACATCCTCATCACCATTCGTGCCGACTTTTTCGATCGTCCGCTATCAAACGCATCGATTGGACCTCTCGTTCGCGATCACACAGCGGCGTTGACCCCGATGGACGTCGATGAGCTGACCGACGCCATCGTTCTGCCGCTGGCTTCTGCCGGGGTGGGTATCGAACCGTCGACGGTTAGTCGGTTGGTCAGCGACCTACGAGGAACCTCGTCGGCCAACCTGCCCCTGCTGCAGTACGCCATGACCCAACTCTTCGAGCGACACTCCAACGGTCACATCAGCGCGGCTGAGTATGAAGAGATCGGCGGACTCGCGGGCGCGCTCTCACGTCGGGCCGACGAGATTCTCGAGAGCCTCTCGGCCGACGATCAATTGGCCACCCGACGTCTCTTCACCAGGTTGATCACGCCCGGAGAGGGAGTAGAGGACACTCGACGCCGGGTGTCTCTCGGGAAACTGCCGAGCGTTGGTTCGCATATCGTCGATGCATTCGGAGAAGCACGACTGTTGTCATTCGACCACGATCCACTTACCCGAGAACCCACGATCGAGGTAGCGCATGAGGCACTGATTCGCGAATGGCGCCAACTTCGCCAGTGGATCGAGGCCGACCGCGATGCGTTGCGTGCGCTTCGTCACCTCTCGACGGCCGCAACCGGGTGGGTCGCCCATGACCGCAACCAAGACGAGCTCTATCGCGGCGGCCGCCTAGATACCGCGATCGAGCTCAACGACGAAGACAGCGATTCACTTACCGATCTCGAACAGGAGTTTGTGGATGCAAGCGTTGCGCTCCGGCGGGAGCAGGTTGACGCGGAACGGCAACAGCTCACCCGTCTCCGCCGACGTTTGATCGGAACGGCATGCCTGCTGGTGGTAAGCCTCATCGCCGGCGTTCTGGCGCTGCAACAACGCGAGCGGGCAAACGACTCGGCGGCGCAGGCCCAGCTGGCCGGCAGGAACGCCGAGACCCGTCGATTGGTGGCAGAAGCGGGCCTCACTACCGAAAGCAACCGACGAATTGGCTTGCTTCTTGCGGCTGAGGCCGCGCGGCGTGAGCCGGGCAACGAATCGCTCGGCGCACTGCAACGAGCCCTCGTGGGCATCGACAACCTGCTGGGCTTCTATGGCGGATCGGCACAATATCGCGCAGTCACGTTCACCGGCGACGGCAATCTGCTGGCGGCCGATGACAACGGCATATCGCTGTTCGATGCCGACACCGGCGCAACGCTCCTGCGCATCGACCAGTTCGGTGCCGAGGAGTTGATCCTTTCCACGGACGGCACCACGGTGGCTGTAGCCACGACGAACTCGACAATCCACTTCTTTGACCTCACAACCGGTTCCCCCAACGCGACACCCATTCGCAACGGCACCGATATCACCACCCTGGCCTTCTCCGCTGACGAGCAACAGGTTGTAGTCGGCGACAGGGAAGGTCGGGTACGCGTGTATGACCGGGCGACGGGATCGATAGAAGTTGAGCTCGATGCCCATCCCGAGCAAGGCCTCAGCGACGTCGATGCCGAACTGCTCGGCGAGAACATCGCCCTCGAGGTCGCCCACGAACCCTCAACGTTCCTCATCGGGGTAACACACCTGGAGTTGTCCGATGACGGCCGGCACCTTCTCACCGTCGGGGGCGTTCATGTTCGGCTCTGGGACCTTGGGTCAGGCGAGAATCTTCTCTCCGAAACCGTGACCCGAGAATCACTTCGGTCCGACGGGCGCGCGGTAAGCCCACCAATCCTGACCCGCTGGATTTCGAGCGACCAGTTCGACATTGTCACCGCATTCGAGATTCAGCGATGGTCGGTAGCCGATGCGGCTCCCCTGTCGACGACGGTTCTTCCCGACCGAACAACCGGCATTTCCCTTCAGCGAGTGTCAGCAAACACGGCATTGGCTGCGGATCTGGGCGTCTTGGTATCGGCAGATGGCGCAATCGCTGTCTTCGATGGCGATGGAAACCCGGTTCGCGAAACGTTTGATTCGCAGCTGACGGGTGCCCTCGCGATCGCAATCCGAGAAGACGAACGGGTCATAGCTATCGCCAGTGACGATGGCATCGGGCTCTTCTCCCTCGATGGATCACGCGTGATCGGCGCCGCAGTGCCCGCCATTACCGGCGAACTGACCCTTAACGCAGATGCCACCCTGCTGTCGGTCAGCTCTCCTTTCGGAGACCCACCGTCTCTGTGGGACATCACCGACAGAAAGAACCCAAAGCTCCGTGAGCAACTGGACGATGGAACCCAATTTGCGTGGGCCGCGGGGCAGGAGCACCTGGTCACGTGGAGTGTCGATGGGGTGTCGGTGTCTATCCGCAATGCGGCTTCTCTGGAAGCGCTCTTTACCGTCACTCCGCTGACGCTGTTTGCGACAGCGATGGACAGGGCTGAAACGCGGGTGGCATTAGGACTGGATAACACCATCGCGGAGGAGGCCATCGTTTCGGTTATCAGCATCGAGAATGGTGGGATCGAGGTGCAGCTCGATGACCTCGCGGAGATCACATCGAACACCCTTGTTCGCGCTGTCTCGTTCAGCAATGACGGCAGCCGAATGGTGGCTGCAACCGTGGATGGCGCAGCGATGGTGTGGGATACCACCACCTGGGAGCCGGTCGGTCCGGTAATCAGCCAGGGTGGCGGGTCAGTAGTACAGGCCGCCTACTCGCCCAACGACGAGTGGCTGGTCACCATCGCCGAAAACGGCACCATCGCCTTTCGAGACACTGAAACGTATCAACCCACCGGGCCGACATTCCTCGGAAACAACGATGCCGTCGCGGGGTTCAGCTACGGCCCCTTCTTCAGCGAAGACGGCCGGTTCATGATCACCACTGCCGATGTGTTTGGGCGGCTGTGGGACATCGACAGCGGCGAACAGATCGGTGGGGTGTTTCCGAGTGATCCGCAGTCGATCCCGCACGTCTCGCGGGACGGCAGAACCCTGGCTGCGACCATCGACGGATTCGCGGTGCTGTGGGACCTCGACACGACCACATGGCTCGACAGTGCCTGCCAGGCCGCGGGCCGAAACTTCACACTCGCCGAATGGGAACAGTTCGGACCCACCGACGAGCCCTACTCGCTCACCTGTCCCCAATGGCCGAGCGAACTCACCGAACAAGAACAACAGCAAACTGAACAAGGAGCGAACGAATGAGTGATGAAATCGAAGCAGCGGCAGGCGGTGAGCAATCGAAGAATCGGTCGATCGACCGTCGCAAACTTCTTGCAGGTGTGGGCGTTGGAGCAGCCGTGATCGGTGGGGTAACTGGCGCGGCCTCGGCGAGCGGCGGCGTGGAAATACGTAAAGAAACGGTGACCTTCGACGTCGCCTGCAACGGGGGAACTTGGCGCGACAGTCCGGTTCGTGACCAGCCGACCGGCGACTACCGAGGTACGCCGTTCATGGTCGAAGGTTTCATCTATCCGGAAGGGACCGTGTCACCCAACGGCTTCGTGCCATCCGCCGACCAAGCCATCGGGCATTGGTTCTGCCGAGGGTTTCTGCTGCTGCACTCCGAACGACCCGAGCCCCACTTGGCGAGCGTTCAGGAATACCAGTTCGGTCGAATCAGCGAGTCGGACCTGTTTCCCGAAGACGGCATCACCACCAGCGGCATCGAGGGCTCGGTCATCCAGGATCAGATCATGCATCGATCGGTCATCGGCGGCACCGGCCGCTATCGCGCCGCAAGCGGAGAGCTGACCCAGGAAAACCTTGGATTCAACACGTCGATCCTCGCCGACGGCACCGGTGACGCCGCGCCCAACTTCCGCTGCACGTTCGACCTGTTCCTTATGAGTTGAATCGCCGGTACCGCTAGGTTCGGTCTATGGCCGAAGTATGGGTTACTAGAGCCTCATGAAGGCCGCGATTCTGCGCGACAGCCAGATGGTGGTCGAAGAGGTGCCCGACCCGACACCCGGACCCGGTCAGGTATTGGTTGAGCCGATCGCTTGCGGCATCTGCGGCTCCGATCTGCACACCGTCAACC
>CAZGVQ010000360.1:0-4423 GCA_964529355.1 uncultured Acidimicrobiales bacterium | reverse complement strand
TGCGCTGTCGCCAGTTCGGCCATCAGCACGTACAGGTCGCGGCAAATCCCGCTGAGGACCTCATCGAGTTCGGCCCCCATTTCGGCTGAAGGTGCCAGGTCGACCTGGGCGCGTGCAACACCAAGAAAAGCCTGCGCCTCGTCGACTGCACCGTAGGCCATCGGCAACGCCGAATCCTTGGGGACCCGACCGCCATAGAACAGGCCGGTCGAACCGTCGTCGCCGGTACCGGTGTAGATCTTGGGGCTGCTCACTCCGGCGACGGTAGTTGCTGCACGAGGGTGAGGGTGGGTTCGAACAGGTCTCCGTGTTCGGCAACCCGGTCCAACACGTCCGCCGTCTCGAAAATGAGCGGCTCGCCATCGGCACCGTCGCCAACCTCGTCCCAGGTGAGCGGGGTCGAAACGGTCGGGCGGTCCTTGGCTCGCATCGAGTACGGCGAGATCGTCGTCTTGTGCCGAGTGTTCTGACTCCAGTCGATGAAGATCTTGCCCTTGCGCACACTTTTGGTCATCTGGCTCACCACCAGCTTCGGGAGCTGGCGTTCGAGAAGCTGTGCAACCGCGTGAGCAAACGACGACGCGTGCTCCTGGGTGTGCGGCGAGTTGAGCGGCACGTAGAGCTGCATCCCCTTCGATCCGCTGGTCTTGGGAAACGCCTCGAGCGACAGCGCGTCGAGTACATCGCGGATCTCCAACGCGACCTGGGCGCACTCGACGATGGTGGCCGGCGCGCCCGGGTCGAGGTCGAACACCACCATGGTCGGCGTGTCGGCGTCAATCCCCAGCGACATCGGCGTATGAAGCTCGAGGGCCGCGAGGTTCGCGGTCCACGCCAGCGCGGCCACCTCGTCGATCACCGTGTACTCGATGGGCTTCTTGTCGTCCGTGCTCCGGCCCGGACCAATCACCGTGCCTATCCAGTCGGGCCGGTGACTCGGCGACCGCTTCTCGAAAAATGACGTCTCGTTGACACCATTTGGCCACCGACGCATGGTGAGCGGGCGACCCGACAAGTGCGGAACCATCGTCGGAGCGATGCGAACGTAGTAGTCGATGATCTGCGCCTTGGTGAACCCCACCACCGGGTACAGAACCTTGTCGAGGTTCGAGATACTCAGCTTTCGGCCGGCGATCTCTACGGTCTGGCGCTCCGCCTTACTCGGCATAGCCCGAGCGTAGTGGTCAGCCGATCAGGCCGACTTCTTCTTCGCCGAGCTCTTCTTCGAAGCCGCCTTCTTCTTCGCCGCAGCCTTCTTGGCCGGCTTCTTCGAGGCGGGGTGGCGTTTCTTCGCTTCCTTGGCCTGGGCGACGCTGGCCTCCAACGCAGCCATCAGGTCGACCACCTTGTTCTCGGTCTCTTCGGGTGCGCTCGCGACCAGGTCCGTCTCGCCGGCCACCTTTCGGTCGATCAGCGCCAGAACCGCTTCGCGGTAGGTGTCGGTATGGCGCCCCGGTTCAAAGTCGGCATCGAGCGACGCGATGAGCTGCTCGGCCATCGCCAGCTCCTTCTTCTCGATCTTTATGTCGTCGAGCGTGTCGAACTCGCCGATCTCGCTACGAGCCACCAACTCATCGGCATACACCATCGTCGAAAGCACCAGCGTGCCGTCCTGCGGCCGAATCGCGGCCAGGTACTGCTTGGTCCGCATCACGAACCGCGCAATGGCAACCTTGTTGCCCGCAGCCATCGCCTCGGTGAGCAGCTTGTAGGGCTTGGCCGTCGTGGGGTCGGGCACCAGGTGGTACGCCGAGTCGTAGTACATCGGGTCGATCTCATCGAGGTCGATGAACTCCAGGATGTCGATCGTTCGAACCGCGTCGGGATCGAGAGCGTCCAACTCCTCCTGGGTGATGGTCACATACTCCCCCGAAGGAAGCTCATAGCCCTTCACGATGTCGTCGTAGTCGACATCACTACCGTCCAACGCCGACACGCGCTTCTGCTTCACCCGCGCGCCAGTCTCACTATCGATCTGGTTAAACCGCACGGTCTTGCGACTCACGGCACTGAACAACTTGATTGGAATATTGACCAGACCGAAACTAATCGACCCGCTCCAAATGGCACGTGGCATAAAAACAGTATGCCCTCTCTTTGGTCGTTCGCTCGCAAGCTCGCTCTCTCTTCGCTTCGCTATGGCCCGCCGCGCTCGTGTCGTCCTCCGCCCGCTCCGGACCCCGCAGACACCGGGGACCCACCAAGCCATGGTTATCGGCACTTTTCCTGCCGACTTTAGGAGAAATTCGCCATTTGTGACCAATGTCACATTTGACCGTTTTTTCACACTGCGTGCCCCGAAACCCTCAACCTGATATCGAGACTCCCCTACGGCGCACTAGCAACATCAGCCACTTCAAGCACATCAGACTACAATTCCCACGCTCCGTGATGACAGATTGTGGTTCCACGACCACGTAAAGCGAATTACAGAGGAGGGATTTGCAAAAAGACTCGTGAGACTACCTCTACCCCACCGCCTCGACCCCGAGATGCGGACTTCGCTGGAGGAATCACATGAAAAAGTACAAGCCACTACTCATTCTGCTCTTACTTGCCCTGCTGGGCCGGATGTCGCTGTTCTCGGTCGACACCGCCGACGCGGCCGAGCTCTCGACCAGCGACGCGCCGGTCGAGGTTCAGGAAGTCCAACAAGAGGGGGAAACGCCTGTGACCCCCACGCAGATCGACCCGGCACCCCAGCCCGGCGCCTGCAACGGTCCACTGATCCAGCTCGACGGATCAGTCGATGCGACGTCCGGTCGCAACAACTCGCCAATCCGCTTCGGAACCGCTCCAGACCTGCAGTGGTTCTACACGATCCCCGACCTGTCCTTGGAAGCTGGAACCGTCTCGCTGCCTCAGGTCATCACCTGGGATGCATTCGAGGGACGCGAAAACGCCGAGGTCCAACCGGCCGAGCGAGTACGCATCGAGTTCTTCCTCGGCGGCAACCACGTAGCAAGCAGTGCCTTCACCGAGGACCTCGCCGATGGTGTCACCAGTACAAGCGCCGTCTCGAACCTCGGCGTTATCGAGTTGCCGAACGGTGCCGATGAGGTCCGAATCGTTCACTTTGATTGGGTCGAAACCACCACCACCGAAAACAGCCTTGTGGTCACCTCGATCTGTCTTGAGCCAACGCCTTCGGAGAGCAGCGACGCTGCTGCGGCTCCCGAAGCGCCCGCTCCCGAGCCGGCACCCGCACCTGCTCCCGAACCATCGTGTGAGGAAAACCCGGCGGGCGAAGGTTGCGATCAGGGTCCGCTGGTCTGTGACGACAACCCGGCGACCCCCGACCCGGAAGGCGGTTGTACACCGACGCCAGCATGCGATGACCTCCCCGAGACCCCGGAGCCCGCTGAAGGCTGCGACACCGAGGAGGAAGCAACCGAAGAGGTCGAAGAAGAGGTTGTCCCTGCACCCACTCCGGCACCCGGCGCGGGCGACGGCGACCAGGCCCCTGAGCTTGCGGTCACCGGTACCACCACCGAAAACCTCATCGCAGTGTCACTGATCCTCCTGATTCTCGGTATCGCCTTCGACGGCGCCATCGTGCGAGGCATCAACAGAGTCCGCCGGGTCTCCTGATCTGGAACAGCTCGCGATTTGATCGCTTCGGCGATCAATAGCTACCCGTCCGATTCGTCGGCCTGGTAGCACTTCCCCAGCGAAGGGAAACGTGCCCGTCACCGGTTTCCGGTGGCGGGCACCTGCATTTTTGGGGTGACCAAAGTTGGGGTCTCTGGGGGGTGTCTCGAACGCTGGCTGTGGACAGAAGTGGCCTACAGGAGGCGCAGCCTCAACAGGGACCACAAAAAGTAACCCAGTGCGTTGATCCACAAGTCACACACTCACTCTCTGTGTTGTGCAAAGCTCGACACAGCGCCGAAGAGCGCAATAAGATCCTCCGGGACCGGGACTCCCCCGCGCCCACCACAAAAAATCAAGGAGACACCATGAGAGGACGCAACCAAGCAGTCTGCATGCTTGTCGCGTTCGCGTTGGCTTTCGTCGGCTTGTCGGCACCTGCCTATGCAGGCTCGAGCGACGAACTGGTTCTGCCCCCCGGGGCGAGCTGCGACGTTCCAGCCTTTGCGACTGCACCTATCCTCACCGAAGATGGTTTCAACATCTCGGAGCCCAACCTCGGCGACGGCGCCGGCGGTCTGGTCACCCGGGCATCGTTCCCCGTCGACTTCGGCCCAGGAACCGTTTCGCTCGATGAAATCATCAGCTGGGATGCCCACATCGACCGCGACACCAACCTCGACCAGACCAACGAGCGCGTCGTTATCGAGTTCTCGTTGGGCGGTGAAGTGGTCGCTACCAGCGGGCCGACCACCGATCTCGCTGAAGGGCCGCTCTCGGCATGGGAAATCAACGACCTGGGAACCCTCGAGCTTCCGAACGGTGCCGACTC
>CAZGVQ010000359.1:0-4426 GCA_964529355.1 uncultured Acidimicrobiales bacterium | reverse complement strand
TTCGATCTGCGGTGCGACGTGTGACTCGTAGAACGCAGCGACTTCGGCGTCGGACACCTGTCGGTCCACCTCGTGTGGCGAGGTGGTAACGCTGAACTGCTCGCCCAACACCTTCACTCCCGGGGTTCCGCCGGGCGGCATCGGAAACAATCCCACGTAGTCATCGATGGTGTCGCCGGTCCAGATGACAAATGGCATCGCGTCGACGCGGAACACATCGAGATCGTCGGCCTCGAACCAGAACACCGCCTGACGGGTGACGCCGAGCTGTTGACCGTGCTGCGAACTCGCGAGGTCGTGCATCCAGGCACCGGTCGCGAGGACCATATGCCTGGCTCGGTATCTGCCCTGATCGGTGGTCACCGTGACCCCGGCATCGTCGGGAGTGATGGATCCGACCGTCTCATTCACCCGGAGCCTTGCCCCTTGCTGCGAAGCCAGCTTCAGTTGGGCGGCAACCGCTTCCTCACAGAGCACCACGCCGCCGGTGGGCTCAAAGCCGCCGCGCATGTTGTCGGTGAGCTTGAGCGCCGGATGCGCGGCTCGCACATCGGCGGCGGTGAGCGTGTCGAATTCGATTCCCGCCGGCCGAGCAATGTTGTCGGTGGCCGTGACGAAGTCGTGCCATCGGTCGTCGCTGCCGCCATCGTGGTTGGTGATGATGTAGCCGCCGCTCTGGTGAAACAACTGCGTGCCGACCGACTCGCCGATGCTCGCCCACAGCTCGTGAGAGCGGGCGACAAAGGGAAGGTATTGCGGCCCTTCGCCTACCGCGAGCCGGGTGATCCGTGTCTCGGCATGGGACGACCCGAATTCATGAGGCGGGTTGTGGCGATCGATTCCGAGGACGGACAGCCCCAGCGACTGCGCCTGGTAGGTGACCGCCGCGCCCATGGCACCGAGGCCGACCACGATCAGGTCGACGTCGAAGGACCCGCTACTCACCCTGCACCACACCCTGGCTTTGGTTGTAGCTGATGGTGGGGTACTTGGGCGGGTTGTCGGGCCCGTGGCAGGACGGCAGGCACTCCATGGGGTAGTCCGATGTGGCGTTGAAGAAGAAAGGAATCGAGTACCGGTCGGCGCTGTCGTTATGGGCGCTGTCGTTATGGGCGCTGGTGTTGTGGGCACTGGTGTTATGGGCATAGTGCCGGGTGCTGAGGAACCGGTCGTTGCTCCACTGCCGAAGGAGTTCTCCGGAGTTCACCACGTAGGCGTCGTCCACCACCGGCACCGAAATCCATTGGTCGCGCTCATGGCTGTAGATGGTGAGGCCGGGTCCTCCCTGAAGGAGGAGGGTGAAGAACGTGGTGTCCACATGTGGTGCGATGCCGTAGGCATCTCCCTCCCTCCGGGGCTGCGCAGGGGGATAGTGCGAAAGCCTGAGGCGCGAGAACGGATGGGTGAACCCTTCGGCAAAGAAGTCGGGCGGAAGATCGAGCGCCACGGCGTAGATCGGCAACAGTCGCAGAGCCAGGTCGGTCACCGTGGCCGAGTAGCGCTCGACGGCGTCGCGGAAGCCGGGTAGTTCATGCTCGGCGAGCCACTGGTTCTGGTCGAAGCCAACCCCACGGTCGGACTTCACCAGGAACGCTTCGTTGGCGTTGCCTACTTCGCGTCGCGGAAGTTTGCGTTCGCCAACCGGTAGATAGCCGCTGCCGGCCAGCGGCCAGTCGGGCCGGTCCATGCGGATGGTCAGTTTCAGGTCGAGAGGCAGCGCGTGAAACCGTCGCGTGAAGTCAAAGATCTCGTCGATGGCCTGCCGGCTGACGCCATGGCCGATGAGTTGGTGGAAACCAACGGTCTCTGAAGCGTTGCGCAGAGAATCGGCGGCCTCGGCCAGATCGCTGAGCGCGCCCGACGCAAAATACGCCGCCACATCGACCACCGGAACATCGCCCTCGCGGGCGGCAACCGAGGTGGTGGTGTCCCAGGAGTCGGATTCCGCTCGAAGTGCTTGTTCCTTCTCTTCTGCGTTGAACGCGGGATTCTCTGCGTCGAACCCCGGCGTTGTCTTCCCACTCCCCATGTCCCCGAGTGTTCCAGAAATCGCCGGACTTGCCCACCTTTTGGGCACTAGTGGAATACTACCAACATCGTTGTGGTTAAACCTGACAATGATCCACTCAAGTTTGTTGATAACATCGGTCACACCGACGTAGATACGGGTCAAAACCGCCCTACGATGTACTTCGTAGCGGTCTCACAACTCGACCAACAAGATCCCCTCGCCCCTAGCGGGCTGTTACTAAGGAGCAACTAAGAATGAGCAAGGCTGTCGGAATCGACCTTGGAACCACCAACTCGGTGGTCTCGGTATTGCAGGGTGGCGAACCAGTCGTCGTCCCCAACTCAGAAGGTTCACGCACCACCCCATCGGTGGTCGCCTTCTCCAAAGACGGCGAAGTGCTCGTCGGCGAAGTCGCCAAGCGCCAAGCCATCACCAACCCCGACCGCACCATCCGGTCGGTCAAGCGCCACATGGGCACCAACTGGACCATCGATATCGATGGCAAGGGCTACAACTCCCAGGAGATCAGCGCCCGCACACTCATGAAGCTCAAGCGTGACGCCGAGGCCTACCTGGGCGACACCGTCACCCAGGCCGTCATCACCGTTCCCGCCTACTTCGACGATGCCCAGCGCACCGCCACCCAGGAAGCCGGCAAGGTCGCGGGCCTCGAAGTGCTTCGAATCATCAACGAGCCCACCGCAGCCGCGCTGGCCTATGGCCTCGAGAACGACGGCGCCGACCAGACCATCCTGGTCTTTGACCTCGGCGGCGGAACCTTCGACGTCTCGGTCCTTGAGATCGGCGACGGCGTGTTCGAAGTAAAGAGCACCCACGGCGACACCAACCTCGGTGGCGATGACTGGGACGAGGCCGTCATCGATTGGCTGGCCGACTCCTTCAAGGGCGACCACGGCGTCGACCTCAAGGCCGACAACATGGCCGTACAGCGCCTCAAGGAAGCAGCCGAGAAGGCAAAGATCGAGCTTTCGCAGACCCAGTCCACGCAGGTGAACCTTCCGTTCATCACCGCAACCGACGCCGGTCCGCTTCACCTCGACTACAACCTCAGCCGCGCCAAGTTCGAGGAGCTCACCTCCGACCTCCTCGCCCGCTGCAAGAAGCCCTTCGAGCAGGCCATCAACGATGCCGGACTCACCAAGGGCGAGCTTGACCACGTCATCCTCGTCGGTGGCTCCACCCGTATGCCTGCGGTTGCCGAGCTCGTCGAAGAGATGACCGGCAAAGAGCCCAACAAGACCGTGAACCCCGACGAAGTCGTGGCCATCGGCGCATCCGTCCAGGCGGGTGTCCTCAAGGGCGACGTGAAGGATGTCCTTCTTCTCGACGTCACGCCGCTGTCACTTGGCATCGAGACCAAGGGTGGCGTCATGACCAAGCTCATCGAGCGCAACACCACCATCCCCACCCGACGTACCGAGACCTTCACCACGGCCGAAGATAACCAGCCGTCGGTAGAGATCCACGTGCTCCAGGGCGAGCGCGAGATGTCGCAGTACAACAAGACCCTCGGCAAGTTCCAGCTCGTCGACCTTCCCCCCGCTCAGCGAGGCATGCCCCAGATCGAGGTCACCTTCGACATCGATGCCAACGGCATCGTGCACGTGTCGGCCAAGGATCGGGCGACCAACAAAGAGCAGTCGATGACCATCACCGGTCAGTCGGCCATGGACAAGGACTCCATCGACCAGATGGTCAAGGATGCCGAGGCTCATGCTGAGGAAGACAAGTTGCGCAAGGATGAGGCCGAGGTACGCAACGGTGCCGACACCCTCGTCTACTCCACCGAGAAGCTTCTCAAGGACCAGGGCGACAAGCTCGACGCCGACGAAACATCCGGTATCGAAGATGCCCTTGCCGGTCTCAAGAACGCCATCGCTGGCGAAGACATCGAGGCCATCAAGACCAGCACCGAAGCGGTGTCGGAGAAGGTCCAGGCAGTAAGCGCCAAGCTGTACGAGGCCGCTTCGGCCGAGGCTGCAGCGCCGTCCGATGACACCGAGGCACCCGATGACGATGAAGTCGTCGATGCTGAGATCGTCGATGAGGACGCCGACGAGGCAGCAGAGGTCTGATCCTCCAATGTCTCATCCCAACGACCCAACCGTCGGGGAGCCAACCGATGGTGCACCACAGGATTCAGCGGGCGGAGTGCCAGCTGACCAGGCCACCGGCGGCGGCGACGGGGTAACCCCCGAGCCCGCCGCTGGTGCGCCAGCACCTGACGCTGCGGCAACCGACATGCAAGCCGGCGAAGCTGGCGAACCGGCTCCCGAGCTCACGGTCGAATCGCTTATCGCGGACCTCGAGCGGGTTACCGGCGAGCGCGATCAGTACCAGCGAGTCGCCGCCGAGTTCGCGAACTTTCGCAAGCAAACCGAGAAACGTCAGGCC
>CAZGVQ010000358.1:0-4468 GCA_964529355.1 uncultured Acidimicrobiales bacterium | reverse complement strand
ATATCGAACCGCATCGTTCGCACCGCACACTCCACCGGCACCGACGGCGAAGAGCTCATTGCCTACCACGAGGCTCGGGCCAAGGGTGGGGTAGGGCTGGCAATCATCGAGATCGCCGGCGTGACGCCGCAGTCACCCACCAAGATTCCTGTCTACTCCGACAAGGTGCTGCCCTTCTACGAAGAGCTTTCTTCGCGCCTGCATGCGCACGGCACCCAGGTGTTTCAGCAGCTCTGGCACGGCGGCGCCACCATGACCAGGGTTCCGAGTCGGCCCATCGCTCCGAGCCCGATTCCCAATGTGCATGTTGGGGTCATCCCCCAGGTCATGACGAAAGCCATGATCGACGACACGGTCGCAGCCTTCGCCGCGGCAGCGCGCCGCGTCGAACAGGGCGGGCTCGACGGTGTCGAGCTGCATGCCGCGCACGGTTACTTGATCGGGCAGTTTCTTTCGCCGGCCACCAACCATCGCGACGACGAGTACGGCGGAAGCACCGAGAACCGGTCGCGGTTCCTTCACGAAATCCTTGCCGCCATCCGCTCCGAGGTGAGTGCCGGGTTCCCCGTGGGCATTCGCATCTCGGGCGACGAGTTCATCGAGGGCGGTATCGATCACATCGAGGCCGAGAACATCGCCCAGCTCGCCGAACCCCACATCGATTTTCTCGACGTATCGATGGGGACCTATTGGCGGTTTCACAAGTTCTTGTCGACCCTCGACGACCCACTCGGGTACGAGCTCGATAACAACGAGAAGGTCACCAAGGTGGTCGATGTACCCACCATCGTCACGGGCCGCATCATGACCCTCGACCACGCCGAGCACATCATCAATTCGGGTGTGGCCGACATGGTGTCGATTGTGCGGGCGATGATCGCCGACCCGGAACTGGTGGTGAAGGCCGAGCAGGGACGCGAGGACGAAATCCGCCCGTGCATCGGCACGTCGATGGGTTGTGTGGCCCAGCTGATGACCACCGGTCGCATCCAATGTGTGGTCAACGTGGCCGCTGGCCAGGAGACCAACGTTCCCTTCGAAACCCCCGGCCCGGCCGAGGTGAAGAAGAAGGTGCTGGTCGTCGGCGGTGGCCCAGCCGGTATGGAGGCGGCTCGTACCGCAGCGATTCGCGGCCACGAGGTTCACCTGTATGAGATGACCGGCGAACTCGGAGGTCAGGTGCGCATGGCCGCCTCGGTCCCGCCACGTTCTGATCTTGAGGCCATCACCGGTTGGCTGACCGACGAACTCGACCGACACGGGGTACAGGTACACCTGCGAACCCCGGTCGATCCCGACCTCATCGTCGAAGTCGGCGCCGACGAAGTCATCATCGCTACCGGGTCCACGCCCCGCGAGGCGGGGTTTCAGCTGTCGGCCCCATCGGTGCCGATTCCTGGCGCAGAACTCCCACACGTAGCGACAAGTTGGGAGGTTCTCGGCTTCGGAGGCCGAGCGAAGCTCGGCACAAAGGCAGTCGTGGTCGACGACACCGGAACCTTCGAGACCGTGTCGGTAGCCGACAAGTTGTTGGCCGCCGGGGCCGAGGTAACCATCGTCAGCCGCCACGAACAGCTGGGCGGGGGAGTCACCTATCCGCCGGCCACCGTCGAAGCCAGCCGCGAGCGACTCTTCGCCGCCGGGGTCGAATTCATCCCGTCGATGGCCATTCGCGAAATCACGCCGTCGGCGGTCACCGCCTACGGCCTGGGCCTCGGACACGAGCGAACGTTCGAAGCCGACACGGTTTGTATCGTCACCTACCACACGCCCAACGACGAGCTAGCCGGCTACCTCGCCGAGCACCACGACGACCAGCCGTTCAACGTGCACGTGGTGGGCAACGCCAACGGCACCGACACCATCCAAACCGCAATCCACAGCGCATCGGCAATCACCAGAACCCTCTAACCCCCGAAATTTTCGCGCTTCACCACAGCAGATGTGGTCAGGCGCGAAAATTTCGGGTGGGTTGGGTTACTTGCGGGTGATCTTTACTGGGAGCTTTGCGTAGCCGTTGACGAAGGAGGAGAAGACCCGCTCGGGTTCGCCTTGCACTTCGACTCGTTCGAACCGTTGCAGGAGCTCTTCCCACAGGACTCGTAGTTGCATTTCGGCCAGCCGGCTTCCCATGCAGAAGTGCACGCCATACCCGAACGAGAGATGGCGATCGGCGTTGGGGCGATCGATATCGATTGCTTCGGCGTTGGGAAACATCTCTTCGTCGCGGTTGGCCGAGATGTACCACATCAGAAGCTGGTCGTTTTTCTTGATCTGCTTGCCGCCGAGTTCAACGTCGTGGTTGGCGGTGCGTCGCATGTACGAGAGCGGCGTCTGCCAACGGATGATCTCGGGAACCATCTGCGGGACAAGCGAGGGGTCGGCGACGAGCCTGTCGTACTGATCGGGAAACTGGTTCAGCCCGAGGACGCTGCCGGTCATGGTGTTGCGAGTGGTGTCGTTGCCGCCGACGATCAAAAGGAGGAGATTGCCGAGGTGCGTGACGGTGGCAAGGTCCTTCGTGGCCTCGCCGTGGACGAGCATCGAAACCAGATCGTCGCCCGGATTGGTGCGACGTTCCTCCCAGAGCCGTTCGAAGTAGTGCACGCAGTCGATCATCTCGGCCCGCTTCTCATCGAGTGATTCGACGACACCACCTGGCTGAGGAATGGCAAAGACCACGTCTGACCAGCGGGTGAGCTTGTGCCGGTCCTCGAGTGGGAAGTCGAACAAGGTGGCAAGAAGAAGAGTCGTCAGCTCGACCGAAACGGTCTCGACCCAGTCGAAGGTCTCACCGTCGGGCAGGTTGTCGAGCACGCTGATGGTGCGCTCGCGGATCAGTGGTTCGATGTTGCGAACATTCTTGGGTGCCGAGACACCACGAACGGTGTTGCGTTGCTCGGTCTGGGTCGGCGGGTCCATCGCGATGAACGAGACGATGTTGGTCCCGCCCTGCGGTACGTCTTGGATCTTCGGACCGAGGGTTATGCCGGGCTCCGACGAAAACGCCTTCCAGTCACCGTCGACGGTGCGCACGTCTTCGTACCTGGTGATCGACCAGTACCGCCCAGAGGACTCGAGCTCGTTCAGGTGGATTGGGTCTTCGGCTCGAAGGCGGGCGAAGTGATCCTGCCAACGGTGCTCGCGGAAAAGGTGCGGGTTGAGCGGGTTGATGTCCTCGATGGCGAGGTCGGCCGCAGCCGGAACGCCGGCGCCCTTCTCGGCCTGCTCATGCTCTGGCGATCGGATGTTAAAGGCATCGCCAAGTGCTTCGTCGGTGGTGGCGGTATCGCTCATCGCTGTTGCTCCTTGTCCAGGCATTGACGTTTTCGACGTTTCGTCAGGTTACTGGTTAGTAACTCCATCGGGCGAAACAACACAAAGACGAGATGTCAGGAGTAGCTGACTACCTCGAACTCGATGCCGTCGTGATCGTCGAAGTAGAACCGACGGCCCGGGTCGTACTCGTCTCGTGAGGTAACGGTGAGTCCGGCGGCGATCACCCGCCGTTCGACCTCGTCGAGATCGTCGACCACCAGGCCGAGGTGGTTCAGCCCGCCTATGTCGATGGGTGACGCCCAGTCGGTGGGCGGCTCGGGTGTGGTGTAGATCGCGAGGTAGTCGTTGTCGGTTCCGGGTGCGCCCACGTGGATCGAACGCCCGCCGAGCTTCGACTCGCCCTTCCAGCGGATGGTCCAGTCGAAGAGATCGACCAGCATTGCTGCGGTGCGCTCGGCATCGGTGACGGTGATGTTTGCGTGTTCAAGTCGTGTGGTCATATCTCTGTTGTAGTATCTCAAGTAATGTTGAGATCAAGCGATTCTTCGGACAATCTTCTTCCAATCGGTACCGTGTCGACTCGAACCGGACTCTCGAGTTCGGCGATTCGCTTCTACGAAGAGCTGGGCCTCATCTCGGCGGAGCGTGCGTCTTCGGGACACCGGCGCTTTCGGCGCAGCACCATTCGCAGGTTGTCGTTCATCCGGATATGCCAGAAGCTCGGGTACTCCTTGGAGGAGATACGGACCCAGCTCGACCAGCTACCCCAGGGCCGCACGCCAACCGAGGCGGATTGGAACGCCATGGCCCAGAGTTTCCGGGTAGAGATCGACGAGCGGCTCGAAGGTCTGCAACAGCTTCGCGACCGGCTCGATGGCTGCATCGGCTGTGGTTGCCTCTCGCTCGAACGGTGCGCAATTTGGAATACCGGCGATTCGGCAGCCGAACTTGGGCACGGACCTCGCTGGTTGCTGGGTGACACCCCGACACCCTCACGCACGGGCGAGTTGCGTTGAGCGAGAAACGAAAGAAGAAGCCCATCGACGCGTACTATCGCGAGCTACCCGGCCGTTGGCGTCCGGCTCCCAAGGGGACGAAGGGCGACAAGATTCTCGAACCGTGGATCCTCGAGCGCGGCCTGGCCCTCGAGGCTGAAACCGGCACCAAGCTGACCTGCTGGTGCGAGGTG
>CAZGVQ010000357.1:2565-4471 GCA_964529355.1 uncultured Acidimicrobiales bacterium | reverse complement strand
CCTGCACCGAGTCCCAGTCGGACCCGTTGACCCGACTGTGGCGCCATCGCCACAGCAGCCAGCCGAGACCCAGACCACCGAGAGCCGCAAGGATGAGAGGGATAAGAATTTCCCCGATTGTGAATAGCATTTGTGTGTTTCCCTTCGTGCGAAGTGATCTGGTCTTAGTTGGTGGCGAATTCGGCGAGTGCGGTGAATTCGACCCGTCGGTTTTGTTGCATGTTTTCTGGAGTGTCGTTGGGTGCTACGGGTTCGGTCTCGCCGAAGCCTTGGCCCAACAGACGGTCGGCGTTGATGCCTTGGGCTGCGATGTAGTCGCTGACCGCTTTCGCCCGTCGATCCGAAAGATCGAGGTTGAAGGCGTCATCGCCATCGGAGTCGGTGTGGCCACCGACCAGGACCGATGGACGCTGGAACCGGTTCATCGCGGCGACAACCTTGTCGAGGGTTCCTGCGGCGACCGGGGTAATGACATCGCTGTTGGTGTCGAACACCACGTTCTCGAGGATCTCGGCCTGCAGAGCATCAAGCTCGGCTTGGAGAAGCTCGACCTCGTCATCAACGGTCACCTCGGCGACCGTGACATTGACGTCGTTGGTGTCGTTGGCAGTGCCGACGAGTCCGTCGATGGCATCCCGAGATGCCTCATCGTTGGCGATGCCGGTGAAGGTCAGTGCGGTGTCGGTGACACTTCCCATTCCTTCGACCAGTCCGTCGAAGCCGTCGAACAGGGCGGCCATGTCGTCGACCTTGCCGTCGGCATTCGGTGCCAGCTCAGCGAGACCCGAGATGGTGAGGTTGTTGGTGACGTTGGCTGCGCCAACCTCGGCTTCGGCTGCGCCGACCAGTGAGTCGTGTTGCGCCTGGTTGAGCACCGTTCCGTCGAGGGTGATGCTGGCACCGTCGGTGCTCACGTTGACATCGAGCGGGCCGGTGTCGGGCGGCGCCACGGTGACGTCGCCGCCAACATTGACATCGGCGTCGATGTCGGCAAGCGCACCTTGAAGCGCGGCCTGAGTTTCCTCGCTTGTTGCCAGTGCATTGACCTCGAGATCATCGTCGGTCAGGGTGGCGTCGCCGCTGATGATGTTGTCGCCGGTCATCAGCGCAACCGCGCCGGCGAGTCCGGCAACCCGAGCGGCTGCGCCGTCCCTGGTTGGCTCCTGGTCGAGGATGTTGAGGTTGTTGGTGACGTTGTCGGCGCCGACCGCGGCCACGGCGGCGTCGTTGAGTTCGTCGTACTCGTCTTGATTGAGTACGTCGCCGGTGAGCGTGATCTGGTCACCGGTGGCGGTGATGCGGACATCGTGGCTGCCCGTGGGATCCGGTGCCGGAGCGGCAGCTGCGGTACCCAACACGGTCATCTGCGAGGTGTCGCCCTCAAGCCGGGCGTCTCCGTTGCGGTCGATGCTGTCCTCGAGAAATGCCTCCATCTCCTCGTTGCTCACGCCCGCGGGCAGAGTGAAGTCGGTGATCTCGCCGTCTCGGCCGTCGAAGTCCACCTGATCCTTCGTGAGATTGATGCCGTATTCATCGCGTACATCTGCGATGGTGGCGTCTTCGAGGTCGTCCTCGATGTGATCGATTCCCCAGAACAAGGTGAAGGCGAAGAGTCCGAGAAGCGGGAGCAGGCCCAGGCCGAGAGCCGTCGGAAGGTTCCAGGGCTTTCCGGTCTTTGAGCGGCGCATCCATCGCGAGCGACCACCGCCGCCTGACGTGCCGACCGAGCCGGCTTTTCCGACGGTGCGGGATCCGACTGCAGCGGCTCCGGCGCCAGCTGCGCCAACTCCGGCTGCGGCCTTGCCGCCAACTCCTTTGACTGCGCCAGCTGCTTTGCCGGTCATGTCCCCGGCTGCGCCGGTGACTTTGCCGGTCGCGCTCCCGGCTGCGCCGGTCACTTTGCCGG
>CAZGVQ010000357.1:0-2465 GCA_964529355.1 uncultured Acidimicrobiales bacterium | reverse complement strand
ACTTTGCCGGTCGCGCTCCCGGCTGCGCCGGTCACTTTGCCGGCTGACCCGCTCGCCATATCGCCGGCCTTGCCGCCGATGCCTTTGGCGGCGTCTTTCATGCCGCCGGCTTTTTCTCGTGCGGCGTCCGCAGCTTTCTTGGCTGCATCGCTCGCTCCATCTTTTGCCTTATCGGCAGGATTCTTATCGGCCACGGTACGGGTGGTCCCTTCTCGGAAGGTTCCCCAGTGGGCTGATCAACTTTGTGTGGGGGAACCGAAACTGTTGCGTCAGTCACATGTACTGACGACGATTCGCGCGAATTGTCGCGAGAAGCGTGATGGATTTGTGAAACTATCTCCCCTAGGCGAGATTTATTGATCGAATTACCACAGAAAGTGAAACTCAGTCGGGCAATCGCCGGTGGTCGACGAGCTGGACCATAGTCAAGAAAGGCCAGGCCGTGCCGGAAAAGTACGATCGTCACGGTTTGCGGTCGATTTGGTTCGGTTGATTTACACCATTCGCCGATAGTCTCTCCGGGACTTCACTTTTCTTCTCAGGTGTCTTTTCCCCATAGGTGTGCATGTGTCGAACCGTACGAAGCTGTTCCGAACCTCCGTCGTTGCTCTCGCGACCTTCGCGGTAAGCGCCCTCTTGGCGGCGCTGCTCACCACGGCCAACGCCGGTGCCCAGGCAGAGACCGCTCAAACCGACACCTCCCAAAACGACACCGCTCAAAATGGTGAGGTCTTCTCGCCATGGGGCGTGCTCGACAGCGCTGCCGGTGGTCCGAGTTCGATCACGGTGCGCGGCTGGGCTGTCGATGGCGATTCCAGTCGGCCGATCAAAGTACGGGTTACCGTCGACGGGGTGAAGGCCGGGGTCAAGCTGGCCAACGGCAACCGCGCCGACGCCAACGAGATCCATCAGAAGGGCAACAACTTCGGCTACGTGGTGCGGGTGAAGGCCACCGCTGGACGCCACGAGGTTTGTGTCGACGGCCTCAACGCTGGCCGCACCGGCGTCGACCGCAACATCGATTGCGCCACCGTCAACGTGAATGCTCGCACCAAGGTCGAGGCGGCCCGCCCCTTCGGCGAGGTCAACTCGATCACCAGCGACGGCGCGCAGGCAGAGTTGGTGGGCTTCGCCATCGACCCCGACACCAAGAAGCCGATCAGCGTCGACATCTACGTCGATGGCGAGTACGAAAAGACCGTGCGGGCATCGCGCAAACGCAACGACGTTGGCCGCCGCTACGACATGGGTAAACGTCACGGCTTCAAAGCCACGGTCACCCTGGGCCCGGGCACGCACGAAGTTTGTGCGCACGCCATCAACAACGGTGAAGGCCTCAATCGTCAGCTGGGCTGCGGCACGGCAGTCGTTCGAGGCGATGTCTCTCGCGGCGGCCCCGGCGTGGTCATTACGCCAACGGGCATCGTGACGCCGGTTCTCGAAACCCACAACGACGGCTGGACCGTGTGGACCCCCTGCGTGCAGACGGCACGAATCACCGAAGGACAGTTCATCGCCGGCACCCAGGTGGTCATCGACCCGGGTCACGGCGGAACCGAACCCGGCGCGGTCGGCTACAACGACCTGGCCGAAAAGACCCTGAACATGTCGGTCGCAACCCGGGTGAAGGCGATCCTTGAGGCTCGCGGTATCAGCTCGGTACTCACCCGCACCACCGACGACCGCATCCCGCTACGAACCCGCGCCGAAATCGCCAACGCGCTGCGGCCCGACCTGTTCGTCTCGGTCCACCACAACGGTGGTGCAGTGCGCCGCCAGGACACGCCCGGCTCCGAGGTCTTCTATCAGGGCGGAAGCGACGACTCGCGCCGAGCGGGCGGTATCTTCTTCGAGGAAATGACCGCCGCACTCGATCAGTACGACGTGGCGTGGGTCGGCACGGTCCGCAACGGCGTCAGCGCTCGCCTGCGCGAAGACGGATCGAACCTCTACGGCATCCACCGGTTCACTCCCTCGGTTCCATCGGTCATCATCGAAGCCGGGTACCTGAGCAACCCGCCCGAAGCCGACCTGTTCCTCCGTGACGACGTTCGTGACACCGAAGCGGTGGCCATCGTCGACGCCATCGAGCGGTATCTCGAAACCAACGACACCGGAAGCGGCTTCCTCCCGGACTTCATCGACGGCAGCTCCAGCGGTACCGGCGGAACCGACAACTGCACCGATCCGAAACTTCAGTAGGTCACCGATTCACGGCGCTGCGGGACGACCTCTTTCGGGAGCGCCTCCTGAAGATCTCCCATGGTGAGCGCCGACCCAGCTGAACCGCCGGGCCGGTCGATTCCGCCGACGGTCTGGGCCGTCGCGGTTGAGGTCGTTCCGGTCGCGGTGTCGCTGGTGTTCTTTTTGTCGCTGACCAGGTTCATCGCCCCCGACGCATATGGACTGATGGCGGCAACGACGGCGCTGGGCACGATCTCGGTGCCCTTCGCCACGTTGGGCGC
>CAZGVQ010000356.1:0-4481 GCA_964529355.1 uncultured Acidimicrobiales bacterium | reverse complement strand
GTATTGCTAGCAGGCGTCAGCCATCGTTAGGAGGCTCGGTGGCTGGAGGTTGCGTGGGCGGCGGCTGAGGCGGCTGGGTCGCTGGAGGCTGCGTGGCCGGCGGCTGGGTCGCTGGCGGCTGGGTCGCTGGAGGCTGCGTGGCTGGAGGCTGCGTGGCTGGAGGCTGCGTGGCCGGCGGCTGCGTGGCCGGCGGCTGCGTGCCAGGAGGTTGTGTGCCAGGAGGTTGTGTGTCCGGCGGCTGGGTGGCCGGCGGCTGCGTGTCGGGTGGCTGGGTTCGGCGAGGTCGCGATGGTTCGGTTGTTGTTGTGGTGGTGCGCCGACCTCGACGCGGGTTGTCGGGCACGGTGGTCTCGGGGGCGATGGTTGTGGTGGGCGGCGTCGTGGCCGGAGGTCCGACCGCTACGCAGCGATCGGGACGGCCATCGCCATCGGTGTCCTCGGGGACCAGAAGACGTGGGCAACCGCCCAGGTACTCGAGGCCACCTTGATCGCGGCACCAGTCGACGGTGCCGTCACCGTCGGAGTCAACCTCGGCCGAGGCTGAACCACACGGGCTGGCGAAGGCTCGATCTCGCAAGTCTTCCTCGTTGTCGGTGAGGATACGCTTGCCGACCCGGGTGCCGCCTGGCGCCTCAAAGTCTCCGCACTCGATGAGCGAGTGGTAGCCCTCGTTGAACTGCTGGAAGATCTGGGCAGGAAACGAGCCGCCGGTGACGTTGATGCCGCCAAGACCACGCATTGGCGTCCGGGCGTCGGGATCGCCCATCCAGACCGCAGTAGCAAGGCACGGCGTGTACCCGACGAACCAGGCGTCGGCGAAGTCCTGGGCGGTACCGGTCTTGCCTGCGGCCTCCTGGCCGGGGATCCGGGCCCGGGTGCCGGTGCCGCTTCGTACGTTGGCCTCGAGCACGTCGGTAACCAGGCGGGCGCTCTGGGTCGAGATCGCCCGGAACTCGGTAGCGACCGAATCGTGAGAGAAGATGATCTCACCGGTGCTGTCCTCGACCCGTTCGATGAAGTAGGAGTCGACCCGGATGCCGTCGTTGGCAAACGTTGCGTAGGAGTTGGACATATCGAGCGGGGTGATGTCGAAGGGGCCGAGCGGCAGCGACGGAACCGCAAGAACTTCGGCGGTCACGCCGAGGTCGTTCGCCGTGCGAACCACGTTATCGAGGCCTACAAGTTCGCCGAGGCGCAGGTAGCCGCAGTTGGACGAACGCAAGGTTTGACCCCGGAGGGTGTCGACCGAGCCACGGGAGTTTCCGAAGTTTTCGGCTTCGTAGTCCTGAGGTTGACCGGGGTTGTCGAACACGCATGGCCCGACGCCGCTGACCTGATCGTTGGGCACCATGCCCGCTTCCATTGCCGTAGCGAGCACAAACGGCTTGAACGAGGAGCCGGTGGGGCGCCCCTTCTGGGTAGCGATGTTGAACTGGAACTTGTCGAAACCGGGGCCGCCGACCATGGCGCGCACTGCGCCGGTACCGGGTTCGACCGACGCCATGGCCGCGGTGAAGCCCTGATCGTTTGCCGGTACGTTCTCGGCCACGGAGCGTTCGGCCATCTCCTGAGCGACGGGATCGATGGTGGTGTAGATCCGCAGGCCACCGGCAAAGACCTTCTCGATACGGTCGCGTCGGGTCTCACCGAGTCGGGTGTCGTTGAGCAATTCCTGCTTTACCTCTTCGAGGAAGTAATCCTCTTCGAGGCTGTCGAGGGAGAACAGCGCCCGCCGTTGGACCGGCAAAGGTGTGGCGTTGAAGAGCGTGAACTGCACGTCGTCGATGAGCTCGAGTGTGTTGAGACGGTCGAGCGCCCGTTCGCGTCGTTCACGGGCCACGTCGGGGAAGAGTGTGGGGTCGCCACCAACCGGTCGCGAGACCAGCGAGGCGAGCAGTGCGGACTGGCCCCAGTCGAGTTCGGACGGCTGCACACCGAAGTACAGCTCCGATGCTGCCCGAACGCCGTAGGCGCCACCGCCGAAATAGACCGTGTTGAGATAGCGCTCGAGAATTTCGTCCTTGGTCATCTGGCCTTCGAGCCTGATGGCCAGCGCCGCCTCGGGGATCTTCCGGTCGAGCAGGTCTTGGTCGGCGCTCAGCACGCCGTTCTTGATGAGCTGCTGGGTGATGGTTGAACCACCCTGCTGGATGCTTCCGGAATTGACGTTCTGGATCAACGCCCGAACGACCGCCTTTACGTTGACCCCGTTGTGGCGGTAGAAGTCGGCGTCTTCCACACCGATGATCGATTGGACCAACTCGTCGGAGACCTCGTCGAGTGTGACGAGCGCCCGGTTCTCCTCACCGGCCAGCTCGCCCAGCAGTCCGCCGCTGGCATCAAAGACCACCGACCGGAGTGCCAGGCTGTTGAGGTCGACCTCGGCGGCTGTGGATGAGTTGGCTGAGGCCAACTCGCCGGCGCGCGGTACGAGGGTTGCTGCCGTGATGGCAAGAACGCCGGCGGCCAACGGCAAAATGATGGCCAGGCGCGCCATACCGAACACGAACAGATACAGCCGGTTGAAGAATCTGCGAACAGCTCGACGAATCACCGAACAAAAGGTAGTTCCTAATGTTGCTGAAGTGGCGTCATAGCAAAGAAACTCCAAATCGTGGTGTCTCAAAGCCCACCGGCATTCGAAACCCATTCGATTCGTGATGTGACATGGGTCCCATCGCAGATTTTCTGGCAAGCTGAATGCCGTCGGCGCGCCCAGGGCATCGACAGGGGGAACGGTCGTGGGCGCGCCGTCAGCATTTTTCGCCAAAATTAGACAAGCTCCGCTGCGGGGGGACGCAGCGGAGCTTGTGACTGGCCGAACCTAGGAGGGGGACCCGGTTCAGGCTCTCAGCCCAGTGGGCTGGTATGAACCAAATAATAGACGAGCCCTACACCCTTCCTGAATCAGCTTTCGGTGACTTCTGGCACGAATCGCCATCTGCCACACTCGGGGTGTGAGACACGTGAAAGCACTGGCCGGAATGGTCAGCCTCGCACTGCTCGCGGGCGCCTGCTCAAACGGGTTGGATGCCGGCGCCGCGGACTGGCAACCCTCCGACGCTCCCCCGGCGTTGCTCGAACTCAACGAACGCATCGAGGACCTCGCGAACGAACGCTCGACGGCGGGTTCGCCCATCATCGCCGTGTCGCAGTTCGACGGTTTCGATGCGGTTGACGACACCATCGACGGAATCCACCCGTCGGTGTCGGGCGAGGACAAGCTCGCGTCAACCTGGGTCGAGTCGCTCGCACCGATCCTGGCTGCCCATCCGAACGCCGAGCCGTCGGTTCTCCTCCTTGGCGACTCGATCACCCACAACCACTACCGCGCCGTGCTGTGGCGATCCCTGCAAGAGCAGGGGCACCGGTTCGATCTCATCGGCACGCAGAACTCGTTTCCGGTGCGGGTTGCGGTGGACGACCTCAGCTACGACGGTGTCAGCTTCGATACCGACCACGAGGGGCACATTGGTTGGACGGCCAACGAAATCCTCGTTGGCTCGGAGTGGGACCCGGCCGGCGGAGGCGGGCTCGAGGAGTGGCTCGGGGGCTACACGCCCGACATCGTCGCGTTGCACATCGGCACGAACGACCTGGTTATCGGCGAACTCACTCCCGCCGAAATCGCAACCGATATCGGCGAGGTCGTCGACCGACTGCGGTTGAGCAACCCCGACGTTGCCGTACTGGTCGCTCAGATCATCCCCTACATTCCCATCGCCGAGCCGGCCGAGTAACTATTGCTCGCAGTTGGTGACGGTCTCGTTGGGTGAGCGCTCGTCGAATTGGCAGGTGTCAGAGCCCGACCCGCCATCGACGGAGTCCTTGCCATCTCCGCCGTCGAGTTCATCGGCGCCCCGACCAGCTCTGAGCGTGTCCCGTCCGCCACCGCCACGAAGGAGATCGTCGCCGCCCCGCCCGAGGACTTTGTCGTTGGACGCGCCGCCGAACAGTTCGTCGTTGCCCGAACCGCCGTCGAGAAAATCGGCGCCTCGTTCGCCCAGCACCCGGTCGGCACCAGATCCGCCGAGGAGTCGGTCGCGTCCGCCGCCACCCTCGAGGAGATCGCCTCCGCGGCCACCGATCAGCTCGTCGCGGTCTTCGTCGCCATAGAGTTTGTCGGCGCCCACGCCACCATCGATGAAGTCTCGGCCTTCGCCACCTTCGATGATGTCGTCTCCGAGTTCGCCGAAGATCCGGTCGTTACCTTCACCGCCGAAGATGATGTCCTGGCCGTCGCCCCCGCAGATGATGTCGTCGCCTCCGCCGGCATCGATCCGGTCATTGCGGTTGCTTCCAAGAATGACATCGTCACGTTCGGTGGGGAGCTCGCCGGCCGCAGTAAACACGGTGATGAACTGGTCGTCACACGTCGAGGCAGGGGTGGCCACAAACACGTCGGCCGCCCGGTTGGTGTCGTTGGGAACCAGCTCGTTTGAGGTTGAGGTGAAGGCCACCACCAACGCGTCGTCGGAGAC
>CAZGVQ010000355.1:0-4482 GCA_964529355.1 uncultured Acidimicrobiales bacterium | reverse complement strand
GAAGATCGAGCTTGGGCGTTGCCTCGTGGCCGACCTGAAACAGGTCGACGGTGCGCCGATCGACCACTTCATCTTTGACGGTGGAATTCTGGCCGAAGAAGAGATCACGAGCATCAGGCTTCCACCACCGGAGCTTCGTAGCTACAGATTCGTCCCGCGCCTCAAGATCGGCCCGCCGATGGTCAGCGACCGCTTGGCAAGGCGGATCGGCCGGGCTCTTGATGCGCTCGAAGCTGACGCAAGCGATTAGCGGCGGTTGAATATCAGCCTCAAGCCTGCGCCAATGCGCTTACTCGGGCGAGCTCGCCTTCGCAGCGCTCGGCTGTGAGCCCTCCGCTTTCCAGAAGGTCGGCGAGTGATTCCCGGTCGTAGAAGCGAACGGCCCCCCAGGGATGTTCTGATAGAAGGCGGCGCGCAGGTGCCATTACAGGCTCCGGCTGGAAAAGTACGACCGAAGAAGAAGTTGGTGGCGAGACCACTGCGAGAGTTTTGCGCTCGCGCTCCAGTGAGCTGACCTGAGGTTCAAGCTCGAACCACCACCTACCTTGCGGAGTGACCGTTGAGCCACAGCATGAACGGCATTCCCGAGAAGAACTCGTGACGCTCATAGAACGGCACGGCAGCCTCGGAAGGAGACAGCACGATCGATTCGAGGTCCATCGCTTTCGCATGGTCCAGGAGTGCGTCGAGAAGTTGACCGCCTACTCCTGCGCTCCGGTGCTCGGGCACCACAAACATGTTGTTCAGATAGCCCCACGACGGCCGAACACGACCAGGCGCGGGCATGCGGACCACCTGAAGCAGATTCACCATGCCGATCGGTTGGCCGCCGAGTCGGGCGATCCAGAATCTCCGCTCGGGCATTTCGCGGGCGGCCCAATCAGCGAAGGCATCGGCGAACGCCGGGTCGTCAGATGCACTGTGCTCCTCCGCTGTCCAAGCCGCGCGGAGTTTTGCCAGGTCCGCAATGTCCTCGACGCCAGCGGTCGCTATCTCCACGGCGTTTACCGACATCCTGCGTCCTTCAACTGTGCTCGGAATGACTCGATTCCCTCGAACACGTGAGCCGTCATCCCAAGCGCTCTTGCGCCAGCGAGCTTGGAGGGCGAGTCGTCAGTAAACAGCACGGCCGATGGATCAACCTCGAGCGCGTTGCACACGAACGCAAAGGCGCGCCTGTCGGGCTTTGCATAGCCGATCTCAGCACTGTTGAAGATGGCGTCGAAGCATCCCGCGATTCCAAAACGCTCCATCTCTTGCGGAATCGTGTCGGTCCCGTTGGTCAGCACCGCGACAACCAGACCCGAAGCCCGCAACGAGCGGACTTCATCCAGCATCGTTTCGTCGATCGTCCCAGGTTGGGCAAGCCACTCGCTCGCCGCTGCAGCACTGCCGACCCGTCGACCGACTTCGGCGCCCCACTCGGTCCTCGGTATCTGGCCGGTGATCACCCGCTCGAGGAGTTTCGGCTCAAACGCTGCGGCCATCAACGTGCCCGGGGCCAGCTGATGCCGACGTTCAACGTCGGTCACATCGTCAGGGTCGAAGTGCCGTATGACGCCATCGAGATCGAGTAGGACGGTGGAGATCATCACTGCCGAAGGTCTCGGCGCCCGGGCGGGGCTGCATCTGGACGATGCGCCCACATCTTCGAGCTATCGAAATCCAACTTGAACTCGGGCGTCAACTGAATGACCACCCGATTCGGCGTCTGCAGGTGTTCGAGAAAAGCCTGCTCGCCTGAGGGGTCATCGGGGCGGATCGCCCGAGCCAGCTCCGGGAGCATCCAATCGAGCATCTCTTGATCTCCATGCACGACACACGGGCCGCGAAAGGACGCGGTCTTGCCCGTGCCCATCTCGGTACCCTTTGAGGTAACGCAGATTGCAGCATGTCCCGTGCGCCTCACCGCAGCGATGCGCACGCGTGCCTCTGCCGAGGTAAGCCAGAACGATCCGTCGCGGTAGATAAAGCTCATGACCACGCCGAACGGCTGACCGGCCTGGTTCACCCACATGAACGTGCATTCGGTCTGCTCGCTGAGCAGTCGTTCGAGTTGATCCGGGTCGAGCCAACACTCGGCAAGGTTCTCAGAATCGGTCATGCGTGTTGCCTCCGTAGCTCTGTCCAAGTCTGTCCGAGCGGCCGTCCAGAAGCCAGTAGCGGCCTCCTACGGGCGGAATCTTTAGCCTTTCGTCTGCTCGGTGGACCGGGAGATGACGAAATCGATGGCGGCGCCGGGGATGACTCGTGCTCACGGCGAGGCGCGGTGCGACGAAGCTGTTAGCCAGCAGGTAAGAATTGCGCATGGCCGCAGAGACAGTAGTTATCGAGTCCACGCTTTCGCCGGAAGACGCGTACGGGAAAATGATCGACTTGTCGAGGGTCCCCGAGTGGGACAGCGGCATCAGCGAATCGCTCCTCAGCGAGGGTGAGCCGGGTGCTCTTGGCACCCGTTACGACCTCACCCTTCTGGGTTTCGATGGTCAGCCGACCACCGCCGTCTATGAGTTGACGGCAATCGATGAGGGGCGGGAATTCACGATGGTGGGCACCCACCCCGACTTTCGAGCCGAGGACACCATCACCTTCGAAGCCACCAGCAGTGGTTCCCGGATTACCTATGAAGCCGGGCTGGTGATGTTGGCCGACCCAGCTCCGGTGAATGACGAACAACTCACCCGCATCTTCGCCAAGCTCGTCGACGTCGTTCGGGCAGGCCTCGTGCCGTTCTTCAATCCAGCGGACGAAAGCTAGTTGCGCCCGAAGTCTCGCAGGTAGGTGCGCAAGCCCTGCTCGGCGTGGGTGTGGTTGGTCGCGGTCTGGCGTAGCGATGACCGCTCGGTTCGCAGTTCGGCGATGGAGTCGGCATCGATACCGCACGCCACCGCAGGCAGATCTACCCCAAACAACCGGGCTGCGTTTTGCCCGAAGATCTTGGCCTTGATTGCCGGCGTCAGGGCCGGATAGCCGAACCGTTCCTGAAATTCCTCGGAGATCTGAAACGAACGGAACATCTGAATCTGGTCTTGCGGCGATCCGTACCAGATCGAGTCGGTTCCCCACAGAATGTTGTCCTCGCCCAGGTGCACCAACAGCTTCCCAAGAAAGTGGGCAGCCTCGTCGGGGCTCGCCATAAGGATGCGCCAGGTCGACCCGAGCTCGGCGTACACGTTGCTCTGCGCGGTATCGAGTCCGGCATCGCGAACCGACGTGATGAGCCGATTCACGCCCTCATCAACAGCGGGGTCATAGGGTCCCTCGACCGAGCTGGTCTCATAGCCCGAGTGGTACACGAGGATGTCGACATCCGGATGGTTTCGAGCTGCGGGTCCAACGTCGACGGGCGAGGCGAACGGGGCGTTCCCGGCCAGCCCTTTGTGCACCGCCACGATGGGCACTCCCACCTCGGTGACCTTCTCGAAGAAGGCATTGCCGGTGTCGTCGTCGAGGCGCCAGGTTTCGCCGGTGTGGGTGTAGGTCTTGAACGCATTGATCGGGAAGTTGGCCGCCACCGCCTCCATGGCGTCGAGTCCGGTGCCGGTAGGGAACGCCTCGCCCTGCATGAGTACGCGACCCTCGCAACCGAGTTGCCCGGCCGCATCGATGGCGCGTTGCATGACTTCGGGTGAGAGGGCACCGTCGCCGAAGGGGATGGCCGACAACATAACCATCGCGGTCTCGCTGTCGAGAAACAACGCCTCAAAGAAGTGGTCGATGCCGTAGCAGTCGCCGGGGTCGGCTTCGCCACACGCCGATTGAGGAAACCCGGGGTCCGCCGATGCGCCATCGGGGTATTCGAGCAGGTGACCCTGCACGTCGAAGACAAACTCGTCCTGGCCGGCCGCCAGCGCATCGTCGGCCGCCTCTTCTTCCATCGTGAGGTCGGATTCCTGGTCGGCCGAGGTCGGGGGAGCAACGCTTGCGTCCGATGACTCGGGCAGGAAGGTGCCGCCAGTCTGCCCTTCGTCGCTGGCACAGGCCGCAAGCACCGCCATCATCGTGGTGACGCCCAATGAGGACTGCAGAAACTCCCGGCGACTCACACCGAGCCGTTTTGATCGATCATCGACCACGCGGTTGGCAGTCTCGATGGTGCGACGCACCAGCGGTGATGCCGGTAAAGGCATGAACTCGCCGTTCGAGCACGGTTCAAGTTTGATTGGTAACCCGGGGTCCGGAAGCTCTTCTCGGGCCATATCCAAGCTTCGCACGCCAAAGCGGTGCCCGCACCGCGAGCGTTGAGGTTCTTCGTTGAGGAACTCGACGCTTGCGCCCTGCCCTAACCTGCAGTCCATGACCACCGAGGAACACGAACCGATCGATCCGGCCAACATCGATTGGGATGAGCGTTACCGGGACCACGAGTCGCTCTGGAGCGGAGAGGTCAACGGGTCGCTGGCCATCGAGGTCGAAGGTCTCCAGCCCGGACGGGCGCTCGATGTCGGCTGCGGCGAAGGAGCCGACGCTGTGTGGCTCGCC